>CAMALN010000121.1 GCA_945836565.1 uncultured Lachnospiraceae bacterium | reverse complement strand
AAAGTAATACCGTAATAGCCCAAAACGGATTGGAAATATCACAGAAATGTTCCATAAGCATAACAAGAACAAGCTGTAATAGCTTTGTGATAACAGTTACAACTTTGTCATTTCCAAATACGATATTCGTTAACACATCTGCACCCATAACAGCAAATACTGCTACGCACACAAATATTGTAAATCCAAGACTAACAGTATAAATCCCTGTACAATATTCAAGCACAGCAATCCCTATAACTATGGCAACAGATATATACTTATATAACTCACAAGTTCTTAATATACTTTTTATGTCAAGCTTTGGCATAACTATTTCTCCCAATACAATTCAATATCCGAACCCTGATGCAATAGTTCAATAAACTCTGCATGGTGTCCATCGTGATTTGTTACAAGCCTTCCCTGCATCTTAGTCATATCAAAATCATAAAAATCTAATACATCCACAAAGCGATACTCACTCTTTCCATGTAATGTAATCGGCTGTTTATTGACCGTTATTGTGAGCGTCATCTCCCCCTTTTCCTGCTCTTCCTTGGACTCTATTGACACTTCAGCATAAGCCTTATCATCCGAATCCTCAATATTATCCTTTGGTATGTATTGCTTTAGCTTATCCTCATCTATCCATGTAACCGCAAAATTACTATATATTCTATCCTCTGCACCGGCCTTTGCATTATTGATATAAACCTCCTTTAAAGGCTTAATATCCATATATTTAAAAAGCTGTTCAAGTGTATAATAATCCTGCATTATTATCTCATCATCATTCTTAATCTCATACATTGATGATACCGCTTCGCCATTTACGATTGCGAATTTAGGACATTTCATTGCAGACTCATTCACGGTAAATTCTATAGTTCCGTTATATTCCGGCAGCTCACCAATGCTAATATGTGCCGCCTCTCCAACAGTGGACTTTTTAATACTGATAATATCTCCGGCTTCAATTGGGGAATTCATACCGGCTGCCTTACCGTTTATTTCAATATAAGCCGATTCGCCGTTATAGCCTCTTACAATTCTCGTTTTACCATTTATTTTAAATGTGATATCCGGACCACGTTTTGCAAATATATCCTCATTAGGAAACCCATACTGCAATGCCGCATCAAATATAGTAAGCTTATCATTGTTATAAAGCTTTACCCTGTCTCCGTTTACTGTAACAAACATAAAATTGTTTTTCTGGTCATAGAAATTAAGACATATGCCAACCGGCGTAACATACAAAGAATCTTTCTTGAAATCTTCAACAAGGAAATTGATATCATTCATTACCTCCTGACCACGAAGAGCAACTCTCTCCTCAGGCAGTCCAAGGAACTTAGCGAGATATGAGGTAAAGCCCGGAAGCTTTCCACCGCCACCTACTACAAATACAGCACTTACTGAGCTACCACCGTTTAATTCCTTTATCTTATCTGCAATCTGCTTCGTAATGTTTCTGTTAACCTCATCAGAAGCCTCTAATATTTCTGTTGCTGAAAGCTTATGAGATATACCCATAATATCCTTATATGATATAGTTTTTCTCCTGCTTCCGACTGTTTTGAGTCTCTCAGCAGTTTCAAAATCAACAAGATATTTCTTTATCAGTATTTCGGTAAGTTCATCTCCGGCACTTGGAATCATCCCATATCCTATAATACTTCCGTCTCTTGTAATAGAAATATCCGATGTTCCGGCTCCAACATCAACCAACGCAATATTAAGCAGTCTATACTGTTCAGGTATAGCTGTATTGATAGCTGCAATAGGCTCTAATGTAAGATTTGCAACGTACAGTCCTGCCTTTTCAACAGCAGAATAAAGACTTCCAACTACCTCCTCCGGAAGAAAGGTTGCAAGTACATCAGCCGCTATTTTATATCCTTTATGTCCCTCAAGGTTTTGTATCTCATATCCGTTCAGATAATATTTTACAACAGTGTAGCCAACACAGTAATACTTTCCTTCATCCTTCTCTTCTGACAGCTCCTGTCGAATCTGCTCATGCGCCTTCTCTACGCCTATCAAATCTATAGAATGTATGTATTCCTGTGTTACAAGTGTATTCTCGGCAAACTCATATTCACCTCTGCCAACAGCAGTCTTTAATACTCGTCCGGCTGCCGCTATGCACACATCATGCAGCTTCCGGCCATCAAGCTGTTTCTCAAGCTGTTCCTTAACACACCTTATATCATCACTAACCTTAGCTATGTCATGAATCTGTCCGTCAACCATAGACCTGGTATCATGATGCTTAACAGCCATGGCCACAACGTTAAACTTGTCCTGCTCCTTGTAGCCTACTGTTCCAACTATACTTCTTGTTCCTATATCTAATCCAAATATTAACGGTTCAGGGTATTTTGTAAACAATACTGTAACCTTCCTTCAATCAAAATACATCTAAAAGTATCAAAATAATTCCTTGATACTATTTTAGACGTTTTTAACGCTCACTTGTCTTGATTATAGCATTTATACCCATATTATTCAACCGAAGTTTTAGTTGTTTTGATGAATTTTCATAATCTAAATCATTATTTATCGTAAAATTTGTATATTTTTCAAAGTAATCATCATCCGGTTGGTTAGCCATAACCTCTTCACATCTCGTTAGACTATAGCTTCTATACTCCATAAGCCTCTTTATACGTGTCTCCCTGGATGCCCACACATACCAGATTTCATCACATATACTGTCATAGCCATCCTGGATAAGCAGTGCAGCCTCAATTACATATATATCATATACGTCTCTTTTTTCTTCAATATCCTTCAATATATATTCCTTTACAGCCGGATGTACAAGCATATTAAGCTGTTCAAGTTTTTTTTCGTCACTAAAAACTATCCTTCCGAGTTTGCTTCTGTCTATGCTGCCTTCTTCAGTATCCAATATTTCCGTCCCGAATACTTCACATAATGACTTTTTCAACTCCTTTTCATTCATCAGTTTATGTGCAAGCTTATCTGTCTCACAGATATACGAATTATAATTTTCTCCTATTTCATATAAAACTCTGCTTTTCCCCGAACCAATGCCTCCGGTTATGCCCAATACAAGCATAGTTTTCCTCCATTTTGTATATCAAATCTTATTTTGCCTCTAACCAGTTACTTCCGGTATGCACATCAACAATAAGCGGAACACTTAACTCTGCCGCATGTGACATTTCGTCTACAAGAAGCTTCTTTACAGCCTCTACCTCATCGATACATGCTTCTATGATAAGCTCGTCATGAACCTGCAGAACCAGTCTCGACTTATAGCCACCCTTTTTAAGCTCCTCATCCACATGAATCATTGCAAGCTTTATTATATCCGCCGCAGTACCCTGAATAGGCGAATTCATGGCTATTCTCTCTCCAAAGCTTCTAACCATATAATTCGATGCTTTAAGCTCTGTTATAGGTCTTCTTCTTCCGTACATAGTAACCGAATAACCCTTTTCCTTTGCCTGCTTTACAGTATCATCCAGATATACCTTTACATCCTTGTAGGTATTAAAATACTTTTCTATATATCCTTCTGCCTCTTTTCTTGATATATCCAGATCCTGTCCCAGTCCGAATGAACTTATACCGTAAACTATACCAAAATTAACAGCCTTAGCCTTTCTTCTCATCAAAGAATCCACATCCTCAATAGGCACATCAAACACCTCTGACGCCGTTATGCTGTGTATATCCGTATCCTGATTATATGCATTTATAAGTGTCTTATCCTTAGAGAGATGTGCCAAAACTCTAAGCTCAATCTGAGAATAATCCGCATCTATAAACACACAGCCATCCTTTGGGACAATTACTCTCCTGATTTCCCTTCCCAGAGGATATCTTGTAGGAATATTCTGCAAATTCGGCTCGGTGGAGCTTATTCGTCCGGTAGCAGTCACTGTCTGGTTAAAGGTTCCATGTATTCTTCCGTCAGAAGCTACACAGGCACCCAGACCATCTACATAGGTAGAGGAAAGCTTGGTAAGCTGTCTGTACTCAAGTATGGCCGGTATAATCGGATGCTCGTCCGAAAGCTTTTCTAATACCTCAACTCCGGTAGAGTAACCTGTCTTAGTTTTCTTTCCATGCTTTAAGCCTAATTCCTCAAATAATACTACTCCAAGCTGCTTTGTAGAATTGATATTGAATTCATGTCCTGCATATCCGTATATTTCACCGGTAAGCACAGATATTCTGTCCTTCAGCTTTACTCCATACTCCTTTAAGCCTTCGATATCAACCTTTATACCATTTTTCTCCATAGTGTACAGAGAATAAAGACATGGTAACTCTATATTATTATACAATTTCCACATGCCGGTGGCTTCAAGCAAGGTATTAAGCTTCTTCCATATAAGGTATGGTATATACGCCCTGTATGCAATATATCTGCAGATATCCTCATCGGCATATGAAAACATGCCTAACTCCTTCTTTCCGACAAGCTCCTTATGAGAAGGCAAAACCATATTTAAATATTTTCCCGCAAGATAATCATAATCGTAGCTTCCCTCTGACGGAGCAAGAAGGTATGCAGCTATCTCGGCATCCATAATACGTGACTTTGCCGTCTCGAGCTTATCCTCTGACAATGAAAGCTGCTTCAGGCAAGACTTTACATTCGGGCATACAAGCACACCCTTATAGCCAAGCAGGCCTTCTATTACATAAGCCACATCAAGCATTCCGCCAAACACAATATTGTACACCTTATCCTTACTGACTGCTATGGAAAGCATATAGCATTCACCATCTGAAGACAGTATATCAAAGCCTATCTGTTCATCATTTTCTATATCCTCCATAAGTCTGTCGAATTCTGCTTTTTCTGTAATCTCAATGATATTAAGCCTTTCAATATCTGCTATTTCTTCCATTTCATCCAAATAATCCGTGTTTTTAACATCATCGGATACATCAGTGTTTACAGCTTCAGTCTCCATATAAGAAGCCTGTGGTGCTCTTTTATCCTCTTCCGTAAATCTTCCCATCAGACTCCTGAAGCCAAGCTTTTTAAATAACATATACGTATTATAATTATATGGATGCTCGTATCCTGTATCCTTCATATCAAGCTCAATCGGCACATCAAGCTTAATGGTTGCAAGGGTTTTTGAAAGATATGCCAGCTCCTTATTCTCCTCCAGATTGGATTTAAGCTTACTTGTCTTCATGTCTGCTAATCCGTCATATATCGCATCCAGACTTCCATACTCCTTAAGCAGCTTTACCGCTGTTTTTTCGCCAACCCCCGGTACACCCGGTATGTTATCAGAAGTATCTCCCATAAGAGCCTTTAATTCAATAAAGGTAATCGGATCTACTCCATAGGCTTCTTCCACATTTGCTGCATAATAATTCTCTACTGTGGTCTTGCCGGCTTTAGTCTTAGGTATTCTAACCAATATACTGTCTGTAGCAAGCTGAAGCAGATCCCTGTCTCCGGACAATACGGTAACCTCGAAGCCCGCAGCTTCTCCACGTCTCGACATAGTTCCGAGTATATCATCCGCTTCATAGCCTTCCATCTCGATTATACATATATTCATCGCACGAAGCACATCCTTCATAACCGGAAACTGTTCTCTTAATTCATCCGGCATGCCCTTACGTGTTCCCTTATACTCAGGATACATAATGTGTCTGAAGGTAGGCTTTTTCAGGTCAAAAGCAACACAGATATTCGAAGGCTTTTCCTCTTCTATGACCTTCTGTACTATATTCAAAAAACCAAGGATTGCATTCGTATGCAAGCCTTCACTATTTGTAAGATCCGGTAATCCATAAAATCCTCTGTTTAATATGCTGTTACCATCTATCAATAAAAGCTT
>CAMALN010000120.1 GCA_945836565.1 uncultured Lachnospiraceae bacterium | reverse complement strand
GAATGCTGTATCGTTTTCCTTCTTTCTCAAACATACAAGAATTAAACTTATAATACTTCCTGCTGTCTGTATCTATGTTTTCCCACTCTACTGCCGGCTCATCTGCTGAAAGCTTAGGACAATCTTCCTTCCAGTTAAGAACCTCATCAGCATCAAGACCAACTATGCTGCTTCCGTATTTTTCAGTGAAGAAGTCATCTGCATATACGATTTCACTTGAGCCCTCTGCTATAATAACGATACCGCCTATCCTATCTGATACAAAGTCTGCTATCTCTCTGGTAAAATCCATTGTCAAATCCCCCTTTTTATGTATATTCTTACTCGAAGGTAAGTATATCTGCAAAGCCTATCATCTCAAATACTTCCATAACATCACCGATAACATTCTTCACCACCATAGAGCCATGTAAAGAATTCATCTTCTTCTGTGCGCCCAGTATTACTCTGAGTCCGGAGCTTGCTACATAATCGCACTTCTCCATATCAAGCACAAAACGCTCCACACCTTCTACCAATGCATCCTCAATTGCATCACCAAGTGCCGGTGCTGCATTTGTATCCAGACGTCCCTCTATGCTCATTATAAGCTCACTACCCTGCTCAACCTTTGAAATCTCCATAAAATCCTCCTTAATAATCCTTTATCATTCATTTCTTACAACTCACTGCATATTTTACCACATCTACCAGCTTTTCGAAAATGAAAAAATATTGTGGTCCGCAATATATTCATATTTCACATCATCCATACTATTTTTCACCATATATATTCCGAGTCCGCCTATCCGGCGTTCATCGGCAGATAAGGTGATATCAGGATCCTCCTTGTCAAGAGGATTAAAAGGTTTTCCCTTATCCTTTATAGAAAGTGTAATTCTTCTTCTGCCCTCAATTTCTTCAAGCCTTGATGAAATCTCACATTTGCCTACCGAATCACCATAAGCATAATTTACTACATTTACATATATTTCCTCCAGTGAAACACATATCAGCATACTGGTCTTCATGGGACAGTCCGCTGCTTCAAGCTGTTCCTCCACAAAGCCTATTACGGTTCGCAGATTATCTATGGTGGCGTCCACCATCAATTCTTTTTGTTCTTCCATCTCCAACCCCCTAACACATATAGCATATAAGCTATAATCAACTCATTCACTATAGATTTTTTATATATTCCAGCGATTGTCTCGTCTTCTCTATCCCGGTAACCTCAAGCAGCACCGATGCACCTTTTAAGTATTTCTGATAGTAGTTCTTAAACTTCTCCCAATCTATCCTTCCGTCTCCCAGTGCAAGATGTGAATCCTTGTCAAAATCATTGTCATTGATATGAATATGCTTCACATAAGGTGCAAGAGTCCTAACCCATATATCAATATCCTTCTCATCTCCGAAGACATGTGCATGCGCATAATCAAAGCATATACCGAAGTTTGAGTAGTCCTTCATCCTCTCACCGAGTCTTCCGAGAAGCTCACAATCTGTATCAAACATATTCTCTATATAAATGCTCAGTTCCGGATATTCCTTAAGCTTCCTGCTCCAGAACAAAACATTTTTTTCAACCCAGCCATCCATATAGGAATCAACCCTAAAATTCGGAATATAGTTGGTATGGAAAATCACCGCATGCGCTCCAAGCCTTTTTGCGACCTCAAGGCTCTGATTCACCCTAAGCTCTGAGACCTCCATTATCCTCGGATCATCCGAAAAAACTGTCACATCAAAAAATGCCCCGTGAACTGTAGAAAAGCGCGGTTTATTTCCGGTTTTATTATATAATTCTATACATTTGTTCAATTCCTCTTCATCGTCCAGCAGCTTAGGCATAAAGAAATCATTGTATTCAAAACCGCAGCCATATTCATCTGCGAGCCTCATATATTCCTCAATGCTGTCTCTCTGCGGGATAATCATAAGCTTGTCTATGTTCACAGCCTCACCTCCCGGATGCATTATGCTTCTCTGTGTACTTCTGTGACAGAATATATAAATACGCCCTTTGACTTACCCTTAAGCGGAATCTCTCCTACCTCTTCCACTTCGATTCTGTCCTTCACTCTCTCATATACCTCTTCGCTTATAAGCACCTGACCGCGCTTTGCATTCGCCTCAAGTCTTGCTGCAGTATTTACGGTATCACCTATTGCCGTAAAATCCATCCTGAATTCACAGCCTATGTTACCTACTACAGCCGGGCCACAGTTTACACCGACACCGAAGCCTACACTCCTGCCGAACTCCTTCATAAGCTTTTCTTCTAATTCCTTTGCACCGTCTACTATATCCTTTGCGGCACAGACAGCTCTAAAGGTATAATCATCTAATTCAAATGGCGAATTAAAGACCGCCATGGTTGCATCTCCCACAAATTTATCCAACGTACCCTTATTCTTGAATATTGCATTTGTAGTAAGATTAAGATAGTTATTCAATATAGCTACTACCTGCTCCGGATCAAGAATCTCAGACATAGTGGTGAAGCCTCTTATATCTACGAACAAAACTGCAATATCCCTTTTCTCTCCACCAAGCTTGATGTTGAAATCTCCCTTCTTGGAAATTTCCTCTACGACCTCAGGGGCAACATATTTCTTAAATGCATTTATTACTTTCTTTCGTTTTAATCTCTCTAAGACATATCTTATGCCCAAACAATACATATAAGAAACAATGAGCACTATAATTGTGTACACAAGACTTATCGCCTTGCCATTATTATTCAGCACTGCGCCCACACCTATCTGTGTGCCTATAGCGAGTATAAGTAAAGCAGTTGCCAGCCATAGCTTGGTTCTCTTGAACAGAAAATGTATCAAGCCAACAATCAAGCCTGCAATCAGTCCCACCATGACGGGTCTTGCATTGATAGAAAATCTGCTATCCATGAGTGACTGAAGTATGTTGGCATGTATCTCCACACCATACATCTGCTTACTATATCCGTTTGGTACATTGAAGTTATCCTGCATACCTGTTGCATATGCACCAACCAGCACGATGCTATTCGTGAAGGCTCTTGAGTCTATCTCCCCGTTTATTACATCCACAAAGGATATATGCTCGTAATCTCCCGGTTTTCCGGAATAATTAATCATGGTCTTTCCGTATTTGTCTGTAGGAATGTCATTTGGAGCTATGGAATTGTTCTCGCAATAAGTATCATATATTACCTTCGAGAACATATACATCTCTCCACCGTCATACTCCTGCTTTGTAGTTATACGTCTTACCTTACCATCCGAATCCTGTGCAACATTTGAGTAACCCACTCTCACTGCATCCTTTAATTCCTGAAACGGATAGTATACATCATCAATAGGATATATAATAAGTCCATTTTCATTCTTCTCTGCTTTCTCATTATATTTGAACTGCGCAACAGCGACTACATTTCCACTCTCTTTTGCAGCCTCTGCAAATGCAGCATCCCCTTCGGATATCGTATTGTTCACACCGAAATATCCGGAGAACAAAACATCGAATGCAATTACAGAGGGCTTTGCCTCCGGGTTGGAATTAAGATAATTAATCAAATCCGCATAGTACTGCCTCGACCATGTATTTATCGGACCAAGTTCTTCAAGTGTCTTATCATCTATCGCTATTATCTTGATGCGGCTCGAAACACCTCTCGGTACCTGATATACTGCATCCTTCAGCATATAATCAAGTGCCGAAAAAAGGTTGGTGACAGTGAGCAAAAATACCATCGCCACAACAATTACCGACTCTAATATATCTCGTATCAGCTTCTTCATAAGCTCCCCCTTTGCCGTCTATCTTCTGCTAAGATAAACCATAGTTATATCATCTGCCTGATTCTCCCCATCAGCAAAACCATCGACTTCCTTATACATATTCTCTATGAACATATCTACGTCGCCGGCCTCATCCATATGCTTGTTCAGAACCTCCTTAAGACGTTCATCACCGAAGAATTCCTGTGCCGGATTAAGTGCCTCCGTAACACCATCTGTATACATATATATACATCCACCCTTAGGAAGCTTGAAATGCTGCTCTCTATATGGAAGCCCCTCCATCATGCCAAGCGCAAGGTTAACCTTTGCCGGTATCATACTGAAGCTTCCTTCTTCATCTATGATATATGGTCTGTTATGTCCCGCATTTATGAAGGTTACATCATCTGTCTTAAGGTCTAGTACACAGATAAATGCAGTCACGAACATACCGGTTTTGTTCTTGTAACAAAGCTGATTATTGGCTCTCTCTGCTACCTCTGCAAGAGGAAGATTAAGCGTTGCATAATTCTTGATATGAGTCTTTGCCATGCTCATAAAAAGCGCCGCCGGAACACCCTTTCCGGACACATCTGCGATAAGGAAGCACATATGATCCTCATCAATCATAAACATATCATAGAAGTCACCGCCCACCTCCTTCGCCGGACGCATGGCAGCCTTGAGCTTAATATCCTTACATTTGTTAAATTCTGTAAAATCGTCCTCCAGACATTCCGCCTGTATCTTGGTAGCAACCGCAAGCTCAGATTTGATTCTCTCACGCTCAGTTACAAGCTTGGTGGTCTTCGTATACAGCATGTTCATAAATGTTCCGTACAGCTTACGGTTCTTCGCTGCTAGCTCCTCGAAAAGCTGCTTGGATATATTCGCACACACTACATCCGAGGCTGCACGAACGGTTGCACCTCTTTTATCATCATTGATAAGTCCAAGCTCACCTATGAAATCACCCACAGAAAGAGAATTGATAAGATTTCCCTTTCCGTCAAGTACATCTGTATCTCCGCTTAGGATTATGTACATACCATCGTCACTGTCTGCCCCCAGAGTAACGATATCTTCACCCTTGTTGATATGTACCTCCTCCATGGCCTCAAGAAGGATTCTTGTTCCTTCCTTTATCTCCCCGCAAGGATCAATCTTGAAGAATTCCTGTATAGTAGGAATATTTCTCAAAATCTCTGCATTCATATATTATCTCCATTCTATTGTAGTATCACTGTATATCTCTGTGCTAAAGTCAAAATCCCAATTTCCTGATTGAGCAGGCTTAAGACTTGGTATAGCTGCAAGCTTGCCCTTCTCGATAATCTGTGTTCCAAATACATTTCCGTTATACATAAAAGTAACCGTAAACGGACCTGCCGGCTCTGCCTTAGAATTAAGATATGAATTTATTTCATCATAGGTTATTCCAATATCTGTACCGGCCTCTATAATCTTCTTAAGAACAACCAGTACCTCCTGAGGAAGCTCTTCGTAATTAATAGGGCTCTGCTCACCCACATAATCAGTGGTGGTCTGATCGTCATATATATATACCTCATTACCGTCTTGTATCATTACTGCATTTTCTGATACACTACCGTCTGCATACTTAAGCTCAGATTCAACCTTTCCGTCAAATACCGATACCTTCGTATATCTGACGTCTCCCTCATAATATGTACATACTCTGAATACAGTTCCTCTTACTGACATATTTGAATTCGGAGTATTGACCTCGTATGAAGATTCTTCACTCAAAGGATTCTGTATGTCATTTGTAATCGCACCGCGGACAAGCTCAATGCTTGTCTTGCTGTTTGAACTGTTCCCCGTAGCAACAAGAGAGAATTCTGTATCCGGCTCAACGTACACATACTTATCTTCATCCAGTCTGAGTGTCATCTCGCCGGTTGTAAGACAAACCTTATCTCCCGACTCAAGCAGCATATCCTGATACACGCTAAGCTCACCGATTCCATCCCTTGTGACAATTGCTTCACCATTTACCTCATAAACCTTTATTATTCTGTATGCTTCATTTTTATTCAGGAAAACCTTCAAGATAACTATAACAGCT
>CAMALN010000119.1 GCA_945836565.1 uncultured Lachnospiraceae bacterium | reverse complement strand
GGCTTCCGCATCTTCCTGTTTTGCAGATTCCTCGAGCTTATCCTTTATATCAAGTATATTTTGCATCTTGTAGAAGAATTTTGCCATTACTCAAATATTTCTCCCAAAAGCTTTATCTCATCATCAAACAAATATTTGCTGTCTACATCCTGACACAAAAATGAATTTATCTTATCAATCTTGGTTATAGCATAATCTATCTCAGGATTAGAGCCCGAGCGGTATGCACCTATATTTATCAAATCCTCTGCATCGTTATAGGTCGCCATAACATTCTTAAGCTTTCCTGCATAGCCCTTGTGCTCTTTTGTAGCTATGGCACTCATACATCTCGATATGCTGGCAAGGATATCTATGGCGGGATAATGATTCTTATGCCCCAGCTTTCTTGACAGCACAATATGTCCATCCAGAATACCTCTTGCAGTATCCGTTATCGGCTCATTAAAATCATCGCCGTCAACAAGTACGGTGTACAGACCTGTTATGGAGCCCTTATAGGTATTTCCTGCTCTCTCAAGAACCTTTGGCAGCTCCGAATACACAGAAGGTGGATAACCTCTTGTAACCGGTGGCTCACCGGAAGCAAGTCCTATTTCTCTCTGCGCCTGCGAAAAACGTGTAAGTGAATCCATCATAAGAAGCACATCCTTGCCCTGATCTCTGAAATATTCCGCAATGGCCGTTGCAGTCTTTGCAGCCTTATTTCTTATAAGAGCCGGTTTATCAGAGGTTGCCACAACAACGACAGACCTCTTCATGCCCTCTTCGCCAAGGTCTCTTTCTATGAATTCACGTACCTCTCTTCCTCGCTCTCCGATAAGAGCAATGACATTTATATCTGCCTTGGTGTTTCTGGCAAACATACCCAATAGTGTACTCTTGCCTACACCACTACCCGCAAATATACCTATTCTCTGCCCCTTTCCTATAGTAAGCAATCCGTCTACAGCCTTCACTCCGAGAGGCAGCACCTCATCAATCAGCTTTCTCTTAAGAGGATCCGGTGGTTGTTCATCTATAGGATATTCGTCCTCATATTCCAACGAATCTATGTCATCTATAGGTCTTCCGAGTCCATCCAAAACCCTTCCAAGCAATTTATTGCCCACCTTGACTCTAAGTACCTCTCCTGTATTTTTCACTGTGGCACCCAATCCGATTCCATCCACAGAATCATAGGGCATGAGCAACACCTTATTGTCCTTAAAGCCAACAACAGAGGCTCTTACAACTGTTGTTTTATCCTTCGACACAATCTCACATAGGTCATTCAGTCTGCACGGCGGTCCCACCGACTCTACAGTAAGACCAACTATTTTGCTAACCTTTCCGTAATGAACAGCATAGTTCTTATCAAGCAGTATATTAAATTTATCCACATTAAGCTTTCCCATACTGTCATCCTCACATTTATTAAAAAAGCCTGCCAAAGCAGACTTTTAACTTTATTCCTCTGACAGAAGCTTCATCGCCGTTATCAGATTCCTTACCTGTACATCCATAGACAAATCTATTATACCATTATCCGTCTCTATGATGCACTGTCTTCCATCAAGCTTCATATCTTCAAAAATCTCTATGCTTATATTTGGGTTTCCTGAGCCGGCAATCATATCTATATTATCATTTATATAGCTATAATTTTTACTCCCCACGCGTATAATATATTTCTTTGAATTATCTTCATTTGACAAGGCATTATTTATCATATGCATCATAACAGGTCTAAAGTCATCCACAAGTATTCCTGTTAATTTTTCAATTATTCGTGCAGTAATGTCGACAAGAGCTCTTTCCTTTTCATCGAATTCAGCCTCCAGTCCCTGTCTCATATCCGATATAATCGATTCCTGCTCCTGATTCATCTTCTGAAGGTATTCATCAGCTCTTCTCATAGCCTCCATATTTCCTTCAGACAGACCTTCGTTGTAGCCCTCTTCCTTTGCCTGTTCACGAAGCATTACTGCCTCTTCGTTTGCATCAGCTATAATTTTAAGTGCCTTTGCAGTAGCATCCTCTCTAAGCTCCTTAGCCTTATATAAAGCATCTGACAAAACGGCCTCATTCATAGAATCTTCATTTGTATATTCTGTAGCAGCAAGCTCGTCAGCGGCACTCTTTTCATCCACAGAACGAATCACTTTATATTCCTTTTCCTTACGTGCAGCCCTTTCGTTCATATCAAGAATAATAGGTTCAGTATTATTTTTCTGTGCACTAAAAGGAACAAATCCACTCTTCAAAAGATTAGACAACTATATCGTCACCTCCGCCACGCGAGATGATAATTTCTCCCGAATCCTCAAGTCTTCTAATGATATTAACAATCTTCTGCTGAGCCTCTTCAACATCTTTGAGCTTAACAGGTCCCATAAATTCCATATCTTCCTTTATCATTGAAGCAAGACGTGATGAAAGGTTATCAAATATAAGCTTCTGCACATCTTCATTTGCATTCTTAAGTGCGATTGCAAGCTCGTTGTTATCAACCTCTCTGAGCACTGTCTGGATAGATCTGTTATCAAGCAAAAGAATATCCTCGAATACAAACATCTTTCTTCTGATATCGTCTGCCAACTCCGGCTCTTCTATCTCCAAGGTCTCCATAATATGCTTCTCTGTGCTTCTGTCTACAGTGTTGAGGATGTTTACGATAGAATCCACACCACCTACACTTGTGTAATCCTGGTTTACAAGTGTAGCAAGCTTCTTCTCCAATACCTTTTCTACTTCCTTTATCATATCCGGACTTGTTCTGTCCATCATCGCAATTCTCTTGGCAACATCAGCCTGTTTCTCAGGCTCGAGTGCCTTAACGACAGCTGCTGCCTGTGAAGCAGGCAGGTAAGCAAGAATAAGTGCTATAGTCTGAGGATGCTCATCCTGTATAAAGTTCAAAAGCTGAGTAGGGTCAGCTTTTCTTACAAACTCAAACGGACGAACCTGAAGCGAAGCGGTAAGACGACCGATAACATCCCTTGCTCTATCCTCTCCAAGCGCCTTATCCAGAAGCTCCTTAGCATATGCTATACCACCCTCTGCAATATACTGCTGAGCAAGGCATATCTCATAGAACTCATCCAATACATAATCTCTGAGATCAGAAGGAACACTTCTGGTGTTTGCTATCTCGAGAGTAAGCTGCTCTATCTCATCATCCTTTAAATGCTTAAATACCTGTGCCGAACGTTCCGGACCAAGAGCGATGAGCAAAATTGCAGCCTTCTCTATTCCTGATATCTGTTCTTTTTTATCTGCTGCCATCTAAAATCACTCCCAATCCTCATTCAACCAGTTTCTAAGCAATGCAGCGACAGCCTCAGGATTCTCATCCACAAACTTCTCAATCTGCATTCTTGTAGCCGATTTATCACTAAATTCAATATCATCCAAGGTCTGATTTTCCTTAGTAGTTGCAAGCAGGGCTTCCACAGAAAGCTCCGGTTCTACCTCTACCTGTTCCTCCGGCTTCATGCCCTTGAATACCACAAAAAGTAAAAGTGCCACAATAAGTACTGCAAGCACTATAGATAATATGCTCTGTACCGGTACGTTTTTTTCTTCTGCCGGATAGAACAACGGTACTGTTCTTTCTACAACGTATATAGATGCCTCCTTGATACCTGTTGCCTTTGAAAGCATGGCAACAAGCTCAGTAGGATTAATATTTTCCGCAACCTCCGAATGAGAAGCCTCATACTCCGCAAAGGTAGTTCCATCAAGAGCACCGTTTTTTTTCAAATCCTCTTCATTATATATCTGATACTTTGTAAGGAACAATGCCATGCTGGATTTAGTCATATCAACCTCACCAACAGGCTCTACCTTAATAGTTTCAGTATAGCTTGTATCATAGGTTTCCTTTATAAGATTAAGAGTACTCTCACCTGTGGCTGTGTCTAACAGATTATAATCTGTTATCTCTTCTCCGTTAGCATCAGTTCCAACAACTCCGCCTGTTCCGTCGGTATTCTTTGCTGCATAATAATAATATGAATTCTTTGGGCCGGTATCATCGGTATCATTGGAATAATATTCTACATTCTTTATCTGACTCTCAGAAATGTTTACAGCAAGATTAGACGAAACCGAAACCTCATCATACACCCCCGAATTAACCATAAGATTCCAGAGCTTGCTGTTGAAATATTCCTCAACCTGTTGCTCAATCATTAGTGTATTGCTTGCCACATTGGCCGAATTCTTACCTGAGAACAAAAGATTTCCATGATTATCAATTATCGTAATATTATCTGTGTCAGCATTTCCAACGCATCCGCGGGCATACTCCGCTATACCCTTTGTACTATCCTTGTCAAAATCATTTGTCACGTTAAGCATAATGCTTACAGTGGCATTCTCTTCCTTTGAATATATGCTGTTGGTATTATCCGGTATATCAATAGTAACAGATGCCTTTGTTACACCTGTAATATTCGATATATCAAGAGCCATTCTCGACTGAAGATTAATCTTGGCCTTAAGCTTTTTCTCCGAATCCGTGGTGTTAAAGCCATTGTTAAAAAGCCAGTCGTAATCAGTATCATTTACTGTGGTTGTAATTCCGTTCTGTCCGAGAAGAAGCCTTGCCTTTGATATCTCTTTTTCTGAGACCTTTATGGTAAGTGCATCATTACTAACCTTGATATCGAGACCGTTTTCCTCCAAAAGATTTGCTGCTACAGCACAAGCCGCCGTACTGTCAAAGGTATTCAATGTAACATATGTTGATTTGTTTAGTACGACAACCAAAAGAATGAGTGTGATAAGAACCGCACCCACTACAGAAAAAAACAATGCTTTTTGTCTGGCTGTATATTTTTTCCAAAATTCCAAAAATCTTTCAGGTAATTGTCTGAACCAATCTCTCATTTTTTATATCCTTATCCCGACGAGACCTTTCCCTTAAGTATATTAAACAGGCTTTACAGCTGCATATTCATAAGCTCCTTATATGCGGAAACCACAGAATTAGTAATCTTTGTGGTGTACTGTAGCGAAATATTAGCCTTCTGCTGTGCTACCGCAAGGTCATGTATACTGTCTGTATAACCAAGCGCAAAGCTGATTTCAGTCTCCTCAGCCTTTTTCTGAAGCTCATCTGCTTCCTTATACATATTTACTGCCGCATTCAATATAGAATCAAATGCATTGGCACCCTTTGTTTTATCAATTTCCTCGTTTGCTCTCGTGATTCCACTGTTGTATACATTTCCAATAGCAGCGAAATCATCTGCCGAAAGCTGAACCGGTGTTATAGCCATAATCCGTTATCTCCTTATCCCTTAAATAGCTCCAGACCCTTCATCGCAATCGCCTTGGCAGCATCAAATGATGTGACAGCTGCCTCATAAGACCTGCTTGAATCAATAAGGTTTGTCATCTCTGTAACAGTATCAACATTCGGATACTCTACGTAACCATCCTCATTTGCATCAGGGTTGTCCGGTTCATATACCAGTCTAAGCTCCGATGGGTCCTCAACTATTCTCGTCATCTTGACTCCATTCGGTTTATACTGATTCATGTATCCGTTTAAGATATTGTCAAATGAGGTTGTACCCTTTTCCTCAAAGACCACGGTCTTTCTCCTATAAGCAGTACCATCCTCTGTTCTCGTTGTTGATGCATTCGCTATATTCTCTGCAATAACGTCCATTCTTATCTGTTGTGCCGTCATACCTGTTGCAGCAACATTCATAGCCGAAAAAACTCCCATAAGCTACTCCTTTCCAAGCGCTCTCCCTTAGTTATTTCCAAGTACAGTCTTATATCTTCCGAATTCCTGATTCATCAAATCAATAAGAGCCTGATACTTAATCTGATTCTCTGCCA
>CAMALN010000118.1 GCA_945836565.1 uncultured Lachnospiraceae bacterium | reverse complement strand
ATTTGTTACCTTCGGCATATTGAAGAATGTGATATTAAATATGATAATAAAGAAGAAGGGCTTAGATTAAAGCCCTTCTATAAATGCTTTTATGTCTGATGCGGACATAGAACTCATATTGCTGTTGTGGAAACGTCTGTCGTAGGTTGTTTCTTCCCTGAAAAGGTCTGAGGGAACATAATCACGGGCGTTTTTTTCGTCCGGGAATTCAATTTCGGCGAGAACTAAGCCTTCAAATGCATCGTGGAATATGTCAAGCTCGAGAGTAAGACCTGATATATCAACATTTGAGGAAGCTTCAAGGTCTGAAAGGGGTATCATATATCGAGTCTTTTTGATGATGTTACCGTCGACCTTATGAAGGAGATTGCTGTACTCATCTGCACTTATTTCAAGCTCGTATTCCTGTCTTGACATCATTCCGTTTGATTTGACTGTTAGTATATGGGCTTCACCCTTTGAAGATGATTTTTTTCTTATACGGATTACCGGCATAGTGCTTATATAGCCCTGCTCAAGCTCAACATGTTCATAGCTTCCCAGATTATCCGGAAGTCTGGCAGGTAAGAATTTTCTCTCTATCTCCATAGAATATCCTCCGTTTAGTTTTAAGGTTGAAGAAATTATGAAGATATTATATACTACAAGCGATTGTATGTAAATGTTATTAAAAGTCGATATTAGTAATGCAGACAAAGGAGGATGAAAAGATGTCTAAGGCATATATATTTTTTGCAAATGGAACAGAGGAAGTAGAAGCACTTACTGTGGTTGATATTTTAAGAAGAGCCGGAGTTGAGATAAAGATGGTTTCAACTACAGGTGATATTATGGTTACAAGCAGCCACGATGTGACAATTAAGATGGATATGCTTTTGGATGAGGTCGATGAGAGCGCGGATATGCTTGTGTTACCGGGCGGTATACCGGGGGTACCAAATCTTCTTAGCAATCAGGCACTATGTGACATAATATATAAGTATAATGAGCTTGACGGAAAATACCTGGCGGCTATTTGTGCAGCGCCTACCATATATGGTAAGCTCGGTCTTTTGAAGGACAAGAAGGCTTGCTGCTATCCGGGTATGGAGGATGAACTTATAGATGCCAAGGTATGTACAGACAGTGTATCCGTAGATGGAAGATTTATTACCAGCAGAGGACTTGGTACTGCAATAGATTTTGCACTTACACTTACAGCTATACTTGCCGGACAGGAAAAGGCAGATGCACTTGCTACAAAGATTGTATATAGATAATATGATATCAGGGAGTAGGATATGGTAAATGTTTGTGTAAAAGATATAGTGGAAGCAACCGGCGGAAGATTGCTTTGCGGTGATGAGGCTACACCTATATTGAATGTGTGCACAGATTCACGTACGGCAAAGGAGGGAGATATCTTCATACCTTTGATTGGAGAGAGAAATGATGCACACGTATTTATTGAGGATGTACTAACAAAGGCGGCTGCTACCTTGACTTCAGAGCATGATGAGATTAAGGCGGATAAGCCGTATATAAGAGTTGATGATACACTGGTGGCTCTTCAGCAGATAGGCAGGATGATGAGAGACAGATGTGAGATGCCATTTATAGGAGTTACCGGAAGTGTAGGTAAGACTACAACAAGAGAGATGATAAGTCATGCACTTGCCAGCTGTATTGATGTGTATCATACAAAGGGAAATCTTAACTCTCAGGTTGGCGTACCTATAACCTTATCCGGAGTGGACCAGAAAGCGAAGGTCTCGGTAATTGAGATGGGTATGAGTGAGCCGGGACAGATGGACAGATTGTCATATCTGGTAAGACCGGATATCTGTGTTGTAACTGTTATCGGTGTGGCGCATATCGAGTATCTAAAGACTCAGGAGAATATCAGAAGAGAGAAGCTTTCTATAGTGAATCATATGAATCCTGACGGAGCACTGTTCTTATGTGGTGATGATAAGATGCTTGCTGAGATTAAGGATACACCGGTTATAGATAAGACGTTTTATTATGGTACTGAAGAGTGGTGTGATTACAGAGCGGAAAACATACATCAGGATGGTTACAGATACGCATATGATTATGTTCATGGTGATAAGAAAGTAAGTGTATTGCTCAATTCACTCGGAAGACATAATGTACTTAATTCATTAGTAGCATTGGCGATAGTTGATTATATGGGACTTGATGTTGAGAAGGCGGCAGCTTCGTTTGCTGATTTCAGAGGACTCAGACTCAGGATGCATGTTGTACCCGGAAGATACACTATAATTGATGACACCTATAATGCCAGTCCTGATTCGATGAAATCAGCTATAGATGTACTCTCGGATATAAAAACAGATGGTAAAAAGTTTCTTGTATTAGGAGATATGTTTGAGCTGGGTGAAAACAGTGTGCAGTATCACGAGGAGGTCGGCAGATATATTCTGGATAAGGATATAGATAAACTGATTGTAGTGGGTGATTTGGCACAGCATATAATGAAGGTTGTAAAAGAGGGAAACAATAACATTGAATGCTGTCATCTTAAGGATAATACAGAAGTAGGCTTGTTCCTGCTGGCTGATATGAAGCCGGAGGATATAGTGCTCTTAAAGGGTTCAAACGGAATGCACTTAAACGAGATAGTGAATACCATAATGGGATAATATGCTTAATATACACTCTGTTTATTGTGCATTTTGTCATAGAAAACAGACTAATGCTTGAATTCATTGTTAAATAGGTAAAAAATTATCAAATATCTTGAAAAGTGTGTAAAAAGAGACTATCATTTAACTTGCTTGAGAGAATGACATCATGTGAGTTAACAATACATATTATTATATGAATTACGGAGGAATTTGAAATGGCAATTAAGAAGGCTACAGTAGCAGAGACTATGGCAAAGGTTGCAGCTAACGCAGCAGAGGAGAAGAAGGCAGAGCCAGCTAAGGCAGCAGCTCCAGCAAAGAAGGCAGCACCTGCAAAGAAGGCAGAGCCAGCTAAGAAGGAGGAGCCAGCAAAGAAGGCAGCAGCTCCAGCAAAGAAGGCAGCAGCTCCAGCAAAGAAGGCAGCAGCTCCGGCAAAGAAGGCAGAGCCAGCTAAGAAGGCACCTGCAAAGAAGGCAGCACCTGCTAAGACAACTGAGAACGTATTTGTAGAGTATAATGGAGGACAGATTGCAGTATCTGAGTTAGTTGCTAAGGCAGCTGAGCTTAGCGGCAAGAAGTCAATCAAGACTCTTAATGTATATTATCAGCCGGAGACTAACAAGGTTTACTACACAGCTGATGGCGACAACGGATCATTTGATTTATAATCAGACATTATAGTAATCAAAAAAGAGACTGTTTTGTGCAGTCTCTTTTTTAGTCTGTCTATTCTGTTTTTATTCTATACACCGCGACACTTGTTTGTACAAGCCTTCATAGCTTCCATAACGGCGCTTCTAAATCCCCTTTCCTCAAGTACTCTTACTGCCTCTATAGTAGTTCCTGCAGGAGAACACACCATATCCTTTAATTCGCCGGGATGCTTGCCTGTCTCCAATACCATCTTGGCACTTCCGAGGACCGCCTGAGCAGCGAATCTATATGCCTGAGCACGAGGCATACCGTCGGCAACGGCAGCATCTGCCATAGCTTCGATGAACATAAACACATATGCAGGAGAGCTTCCGCTTACAGATACTACTGCGTCCATAAGGTGTTCAGGAACTGCCTCTGCCAACCCAAAGCTTCCGAGCAACGACATAGCATAGGTGAATTCAGTGTCTGTAACATTTGCATTCTTACATACGCCCGTTATTCCCTCACCGACTAAAGCAGGTGTGTTCGGCATAGTACGGATAATCTTCTTGTCATCGCCAAGTCGCTCACCAAGCCAGTCAAGAGTTTTTCCCGGTGCGATTGTGATTATAAGCTGATTCTTTGGCAGGATATCCCTTATCTCTTTGATAACTGTTTCATAAAACTGAGGCTTTACAGAGAGGAAAAGCACCTCTGAGTCTACTGCCGCAGCACTATTGTTGGTTGTCTCGCATATCTTATATGCCTCAGCAGCCTTTTTGACAGCAGCTTCATTTGCATCAGCAGCTATAATATCCACAGGCTTTATACCTGCATTGCTGATGAGTCCGCCTATGATGGCCTGTGCCATATTTCCGCATCCTATAAATCCAATCTTGTATTTCATATGTTTATCCTCCAATGTGTTGTTTCAGATATTTATGCAAGCTCTCGTTTGATATAAACTCCGGCATCCGGCATATCGGTTATCACTCCGTCTATGTGACGATGCATATATTTGTTTAGCTCGGTTATGCCATTTACTGTCCATACATACACCTTCTTTTTGTGTAGATGCATACGCATTACAAATTCCTTTGTTGCTATGGAATAGTGCGGAGATACAAAGTCTGCATTGCAGGCTTTAAGACGACGCTCAGGGAAATATTCGTTCATGCGTCTCTTGAAATCACCCTTTGGTATACCGATTAAAAGACCGGCTTTAATATTTTTGTCTATAGCCTTTATTCTCGCAACCGCAGTATCCATGAAGGACTTCATCATAAAGTCCTCGTAATGGTACATCTCACGAACCATCATGATAATCTGCTTTTCATAGCCTGCTTCCTTGAGCTCAATATCGAGCTTTACCTTGCCCTGACAAAGCTTCAATACATCTATCAAAAGAGGAATGGTATAACCAAGCGGAGCTGTCATGTCACAGATTTCCTCGTATGTCATATCCTTGTACATACAGCTTCCCAGTCCTGCATCGTGTACTACGATAAGCTTTTTGTCTTTTGTTCTTCTGATATCAAACTCAACATAATCAGCACCTATATCTATTGCAAGTGCAAAGGAATCTAATGTATTTTCATGTTTTGAAAGAGCAGAAGCTCCACGATGTGCGATAACATCAGGTAACATATAATCACCCCTCTTTGTGTCAAAGTTTTAGTCTTCTCTTTTCTTACCCCAGAAGAAGAGAGCTACAGTTCCCGGACCGGTATGGCTTCCTATTGTAGTTCCTATAGAATATATCTCAACCTTACCCTTAAGCTTTGGAAAACGTGCTTCTATCATATCAGCAACCTCTCTTGCATCCTCATAGCAGGCTGAGTTTGAGATATATACCTTGTCGGAATACTCAAGTCCATTATATGCGAGCTCCTCCATTTTGTCTACGGTAGCTCGTATAACCTTTTTCTTTGTTCGTATCTTGTAGCGTGGTATAAGCTTTCCTTCAAAGGAAACGTTCAGTAATGGACAGATATTGAGCATACTTCCGATGAAGCCGGATACCTTTGATACACGACCGCCTCGTATCAGATATGTGAGGTCTGAGGTGAAAAACCAGTGATTGAGTTCTAACAAATGCTCTTGAGTCCATTTTGCAAGCTCGTCTATGCTCATGCCTTCATCACGCTTATCTGCCAGCTTATCCATAAGAAGTCCATAGCCTGAAGAAGCCGCGAGTGAATCTATGACATATATTTTTCTGTCCGGATATTTTTCTTCCAGCTCATTTTTTGCAATTACAGCAGAATTATAGGTTCCGGATATTCCGCTTGAAAGTGTGAGATGAAGTATATCCTTGCCATCCTTTAAGAATGGTTCAAAATATTCCATATATTCATCCACATTTACCTGTGAGGTTTTGGTCATAGCACCCTCGGCCATCTTTTTATAGAAAGCATCGAAGTTAAGGGACTTTCCGAGGTCATCCATATATTCGGTGCCATCTATCTCATAGTGGAAACAGACATACTTTATATCTCTTTTTTGGAAATGCTCTTCTGATAAATCAGCAGTTGAACAACAGCTTAGTACATAATTTGCCATTACATATACCTCTC
>CAMALN010000117.1 GCA_945836565.1 uncultured Lachnospiraceae bacterium | reverse complement strand
CGTACTAATTCACATTAACCACTACATTATATATTATCAAGCACAAAAAATCAACTTTTACTTATAACATCAACGTTCATATAATCATGACGCTTCTGTAATCATTTAATATTTTATTACGGGACCGCTTGCGCTTAGATGCGCCTCACAGCGGATTCTAAACTCGTGTTACACACTCGTTAAGAACCGGTGGGCGCATATGTCCCTTCATAAAAATTATATGATTACAGAAGCTGTTTATTAGTTATATATGTACTAATTATTTGTATCTCTAATATGTCATATTTTATTTTATCTATTTATCTATTCAACTTCCCTTATTCCATGTATATCTGGTTCAATTGACATAGAATAGTTTGTGTGATATATAACATAGCCCGGTTTGGATTTTGGTGGTTTTTTGATATTCTTCTTGGCTGTGTAGTCGATGTCTACCTTTGGGGCATCCTTGCCTGTAGAATAATATGCTGCCAGGCGGGCGGCTTCCTCGTAGGTTCTGTCCGGAAGCTCCTCTCCGTTGGTTTTGACTATGACATGTGAGCCGGGCATCTGCTTTGCATGGAACCACATATCCTGTCCTGTAGCAAGCTTGAAGGTAAGCTCTTCGTTCTGGAAATTATTCTTTCCAACGTACATATCATATCCATCGGATGAGATGTAATGTAACGGCTTGCTTTTCACCTGCTTCTTGGCCCTCGTGCCGCTGATTCTCCCACGTATATAGCCACTTTCTATAAGCTCTGATTTTATCTGCTGCAAATCCTGCTCACTACCGGCTATGTCGAGGGAATTCGCCACTGACCGCAGATAGTCCAATTCCTCCTTGGATGAAACCGTCTGCTCTGACAGAGCCTCATATGTTCTCTTAAGCTTGTTATATTTATCAAAATATTTCTTGCCGGTCTCCATGGCCGGAAGCTCCGGATCAAGAGGTATGCTTACCTCCTCCCCACTGTAGAAATCTACACATTTAAGCTCCGTATCTCCCGGTGCCACTCCGTATCCGTAAGCAGCTATAAGCTCCCCATATACTCTGTACTTATCACGTTTATCAGTATCCTTTAACTGCTTTAGCTGCAAATCAAGCTTTTTGGCAGTTCTCTCAATTGCATTTGCTACTATCTTCCTAAGGTCTGTTGAGCGCTGCTTCATTCTGCTTACAGTGTCTCTGCTCTTATAATACTCCTCTATAACCTCTGATATAGTTGCAAATGGTTTTAGCCCACAGAATTCCTTGTTTGGAAGCTCTGCATCATCCTCAGGGAACCTTCCGTATACGCTAAGTCCTACTACTGCATACTCTATCGGAGTATATCCCTCATATGCTATACAATGAGAAAACTCACCCTTCTTAAGTGCGCCTATTAGCTTCTCAAACTCGTCATATATCTTTTCTCTCTCGGACATAGTCAGTGATGCTGTTGCTTGCTGTCCATCTACTCCCGCTCTATATGCAATCTCATTCGCAAGTACGGGGGATATACCTGAAACACTTGTATATACAGCCTTCGCTGTACTCATTGGTTTTGTAAATATGTGATTGATAAATACATCTCTTCCTGATTCATTCTCAATAAGCGTAAGTGGGTTGTATTTGTCCTGCGCAGGAGGATATACATATTTTCTTCCCGGCAGAACCTCTCTTACAGAGCTTATCTGGTAAGATACATGCTTTATACTGTCTATAATCATATCCTTATCATCTGTAAAAATGATATTGCTGTACTTACCCATAAGCTCGACATACAGCTTCTTCCGGCACAGATCTCCCATCTCGTCGAGATGCTCGACCTCAAATACTATTATTCTCTCAAATTCCGGTTGAAATATATCGATTATTCTGCCGTTTCCGATATGCTTTCTAAGAAGCATACAGAAATTAGGTGCCGTATCCGGATTTTCCTTCTGTGCATTGCTTATATACACCAGAGGAATACTTGCTGATGCAGACATTACCACCCTTGATGTCGTGTTTTCATTATCTATCCTGTTCTTTATAACAAATACAAGCTCATCTGTCTCAGGCTGATATATCTTATATATCCTGCCTCCTATGAGCTTTGTCTTCAATTGATGTACTATTGCGTATATGGTTGTTCCATCCAGTGCCATATCACACCTCCATAATCACATAACTGCCGATAAGCATAGATAAGGCGTGCCACACTCTGGCACGCCCTTATGCACTAGGTATATAACTAAACCTGCTCGTACAGCTGCTCGTATATCTTAGCTGAATCCTGCCAGCTGTAGTTCTGGTCCATAGCTCTCTCTATCATATCATTCCACTGCTCCTTATAATCGAAGTAGATTCTCTTTGAATAATTAATAGTATTGAGAAGCTCAAAAGCATCATAGTTTGCAAACGAGAAGCCGGTTCCTGTTCCTTCAAACTCATTATATGGCTGAACTGTATCCTTGAGTCCTCCTGTTTCTCTTACGATAGGCAGGGTACCATATCTTAATGCCATAAGCTGTGTAAGTCCGCAAGGCTCAAACCTTGAAGGTACAAGCATCGCATCACAGGCTGCATACATCTTATGTGACAAATCATCCGAATAATATATATTAGCCGAAACCTTTGCAGGATGTATGCCCTGATAATACTTGAACATATCCTCATAGCGTCTGTCACCGGTTCCGAGTACTACAAACTGTGTACCATCAGTACAGATATCATTCATAACTCTGTCTACCAAATCAAGACCCTTCTGATCTGTAAGTCTCGAAATGATACCTATCATATATGCATTTGGGTCCTCAGGAAGGCCGAGCTGCTTCTGAAGCTTAAGCTTATTCTCAACCTTATTCTTCCTGAAGTTTTTCTTCGTATAGTTTCTATATATCTTCTTGTCCGTTGCAGGATTGTAATCATTGTAATCTATACCATTTACAATTCCCCACAGGGACTGTCTCCTTGCACTAAGCAGTCCCTCTAAGCCCTCGCCATACTGAGGTGTAGTAATCTCATAGGCATAGGTGTTTGATACTGTTGAAATCTTATCAGCATACACAAGACCGCCCTTAAGCATGCTTGCATCCCTGTATTTTTCCAGCTTGTCAGGTGTAAATACATAATCCGGCAGTCCCGAAAACTCCTTTATGGTTTTGATATCCCATATACCCTGGAACTGAAGATTATGAATAGTCATTATAGACTTGATTCCCTGATAGAACGGATTACTTGCAAACAGGGTCTTTAAATATACCGGTACAAGACCGGCCTGCCAGTCATGACAATGTACTATATCAGGACGGAAGCCTACAGCAGGCAATATAGAGAGAGCCGCCTTACTGAAATAACAGAACTTCTCTATATCCCACTTATTATCATTACTGTAAATATTGAATCCATTAAAATAATACTCATTATCTATGAAGTATACCGGTACTCCCTCATACTCAAGATACATTACTCCTACATACTTCTGCTTCCAGCCGATATCCATATGAAAATGTGTAATGTACTTCATCTTCTCCTTGAACTTGGCAGGAAGGCACATATAATTTGGTATAATAACTCTTACGTCATACTTCTTCTTATCAAAAATTCTAGGCAATGTACCTACTACGTCAGCAAGACCTCCGGTCTTAATAAAAGGAACACACTCTGATGCAATATAAGCAACCTTCTTCATCTTTTCTCCTCCCGGTAACTTTACAAAATATCTGTCACAACCTTAAACTGAATTGTATCATAAACCTTTTTCATATTCAATAATTCTATTTGATTTGAACAACGTTTGAATAATGATATTTACCCTGGATATCCTGTATTACAAACATTCCAAAATATGGTATATCAGGCAACATCACATCTGTCACGGTAGCAAATCCATCAGATATAGGCATCTCATTATAATGTAGCATGAGATCCGACCACTGCGACTCGTCAAAATTATTAATATCCTCTGTCGATGAAAATTCATGCGACATAGAGCCAAATGCAATATATGTATAATCATTCATATCGATTTCATACATATCCGGGAACATATATCCGCCATCTGCGCCATATACCAGATTTGCAATAGGATATGCTGCAATAATTGAGCCTGCAGGATTACTTGGCGTAACCTCCAACACAAGATACGCATACATAGCTGTTTCTTCCTGTATATCCTCATTGTACAGGATACATGATATCAGGTATCTGGTATACTCAGGAGTATTTTCCTGCAGTGTATACATAGCCTCATATCTCTCGTGAGTTGTCTGGTTTTCTATATAGATTATATTTCCGTCAAAATTAGCCTGTACGATTCCCTGTGCATCAAGCTCTGTGTCACTGCTCATTGATACGAACATAAGCTTGTTTGGCTCATTCATATCCGTACGTGATATAACAAAATATGCATCATCATATGCCATAACCTGTTCAGGCGAAAGCTGCATGGCAAAGCTAGTATCATCAAGCATATATGGAAGCATAGTTGCTGCATCCCACTCAGCCTGTATATCCTGGGTATTTGTAAGCTTTATGGCAAAGCTTTGAATATATCCAAGATATTCCGGTGCAAAATCAAAGCTTGGGTACATGGCCAGATAATATGCCGAAGCCTGCTTTGCATTGTATGGATAATATACAGATACACCGCCTACGCGCGAAACATTGCTGTTGCTATATACTACAAAATCTTCTACCGCTTCCTGCAAGGCTATGGCATTTGCACCAACATCGTCTACAGATTGTATTGCCAGGTCCTTTAAATCTACAACATCATAGGATTGTTCACCCTGAAACATATTTGCAATTGATTTCGCTCTGGCTCTGGTTCTTGACATACGTGCATAGGTAGCATCATCGAGATTTGCATTTATCTCACCATACATAGTATCAAGTGCAGCTTCAACAGCATCAAGCTTGTCCAATTTCATAACTGACAGAGTTACATCACAGTATGCAAACGGATTATATCTGAATGCCTCCTCACAATAGCTTATGTATTCATCAACTATGGTGCTGCCAATTTGCTCTGCATCATCCATATCCTCTATATCATCAAGGAATGCATAGCTCCAGCCAAAGCCCGGCTCTGATTCCTGCGATGCTATCATATAATCAGCATAGGGACTAAGAACCTTCGCTGTCTCAACATTCGCCATAAGGCAGGCATCAAAGCCTATCCAGTCTAGCTTGTGTGCCTCATTAAAGGCTGTATCTCCGAAGGCTTCATCCAACTCCTTTAGACTGAGCAAATCCTCTGTTAGCTCATCATAGCCATATCCGGAAAATGCACCTCCACCATGATTCCACAGTATTACGCTGTAACATTCTGCAGGATAATTCTTCTGCCCATAATTTATAAAATCACTCAAGGTGTCAGGGTCACCCATATTTCTTTGCTCTTCACTGTAAAGCTCTCTGAGTTCCCCGTTTTCAACTATAAAAGCTGCATTTTTGTCATCAGGTATTCCGTCTGTAAACCATTCCCTGCAGCCTCCTGTGTATATAAGAAAATTAATCTTGGCTTCATCAAACCCGGCTGTACATATCTCCTCTATATCATCAGTTGCAGCCTGATATTCACTCTCCAGATTCGAGCCAACCATATACAGCATAATCGTTTTTGTTCCGGCTTCACCTACTGTTATCTCTTCAGTAGTGGCTTCTGTCGTTGTCTCTGTTGTCTTTTTCGGACGTTCTGTTGTTGTCTCTGTTGTCTTTTCTTTATTGGTTAAATCCTTTTCTTTTCCGCCTAAGACAAGTATAAGAATAATAGCTATTATTAAAACAACAGCCACAATAACAATTCCGATGATGAGTCCTGTTTTCTTGGAACTTCCGTTACGTGCATTCTGATTCTGCTGATTATACTGCTGTTGCATATTCGGCATCTGCTGATTGTACTGCTGTTG
>CAMALN010000116.1 GCA_945836565.1 uncultured Lachnospiraceae bacterium | reverse complement strand
ATCAGAATATCTTTTTCCCCATTCAAGAGCTTCCTCGTGAGTACTAAAGAATATATCTATATGATTTCCTTTTATGGCACTACCTCTATCCTCAACTACATAAACCTGTCCGTTAATTAAAAGCCTTGTTCCAAAGGCAAACATAGACGTATCTGCTGCTATCGTACGTCCTGCAGCAGCTATCTCTCCGCTTGCGGTTATAGGGTTTTCAATATTACTCCATGCACCACAGCAAATCGGACAGGCGCAGTATCCTGTAAGAAGAAATTCTCCCATATATTCTGCTCCGTCAGCAGATGCATATGTCGGGGCAACAGAAGGTGATGCCGTAACCGAATTACCCGCAGATATCACATCGACAGAGCCATCAGCATACACGATAGTCTGAGAAGTAGGCTCCGGTTCAACAATCGGCGCAGTTGTTTCCCCTGTATTCTCATTTAATGTAGCAGAATCCTTCTGGTCTGTATTAACAGCAGACAATATCATATCAATCTGTTGTTCAGTCTGTTCCATAGTTGCTTTCTGCTCAGCCTCAGAATTGGCCTGCAGCATATCAGAATAATCAAGTATCTCTGCATCAAAGCTTTTTCCATCGAACGCATCCCGTCCGGCAGCAAGATTTGACATCGACATCATTACACCCACCGACTGGTTATTTGAACTATTTCTTTCAACCAGCGATATGACACATACTATAACCAATGCCAACACTACTGCTCCTGATGCTGCTATCCTTCCATACTTGGCAACTACTTCTGTCAGATTATATTTTATCTTTGCAATTTTTGCGGTATTTACTTTGTCTGCAATCTTCTTTTGTAGCTTTTCCTTTCTGTCAAAGCTAAAATCCATATTACACCTCTCAAAGTCTAAAACATTTCAATTTTGTTACAAATCCGTTACATTGCTACTGAGCCGTATTATAAGGTAGTCCATTATAATAATCAAGCCATTTTTTTATCACTATTATCTCATTTTTCTACATATTTTGCCACTACTGCTAGACCGTTTTACAAAAAATAGTTATAATTCATATATTGATTATCATACATATATCAAATCAGGTGTAAACGGAGAAGCAATATGTCACAGCCAAAGGGTGTATATAAAACTACAAAGAAGGATGGAAGTGTGTATTATCGCGCATCCATCACATATAAGATGAAGCATATAAGCCTCGGCAGCTATGATAACGAAAGCGATGCTTGTAATGCATATACCGAGGCACGAGCCGCCTTAGACGACACAAGTCACACTATTGATTCATATAGTCACAGGATGATAATCCCATTTCAAAAATATATTACATTGATTAACTTCAGGGACAACGGCTTATATCTTGCAACCCCTATATATCTTAGGCAAAAATATTTTGAATACCATATCGACGAGAAGACTATATTAAAATTCGACAGAGACGATTTGTTCTTCCTCGCTTCTCATACCATATTAAGACGCGGTGGATATTTCTACTACAATGACTACGGAAGCCAGTATAAGCTCTTATCGCGCTACGGTATACGCCCATTTGCCGTATACGGACGTGATTATGTTATGATAAACGGTGATAAATACGACTATAGATACTCCAATATAAAAATACTAAACCATTATGCCGGAGTACAGTGTGACAATGAAAAAGTATCTGCTGTATATACTACAATTATACATATAAACGGCAATTATATAGTAGGTAAATATACAAATGAAGCAGATGCTGCCATAGCCTACAACAAGGCCGTCGATACCCTATGGACAAATGGCTTTACAAAAAAATACAGTAAGAACTTTATATCAGATATGACAAAAGAGGAGTATCTAAAACGATACTCCTCCATAAGGATATCTGATTCTATTATCTCTGCTCGTCCTTAAGCTTTCTAAGAACTAATATACTTACTCCTGCGAACAGGAAGGTCTCTCCAAACAGTATGCCCCAGCATCTAAGCATATGGGCTGCTGTTCTAACGTACATTGAGTCTTCCTCTTCCTCGTCTTCTTCCTCGTCAACGTCTTCCTCTTCCGGAGTTACATCAACCTCTTCCGGCACGAACTCCTCAAAGGTCTGTGGCTGTCCAACCATTGCAGACAGATTTTCCACCTGATCCTGGAGCTCGTTTATAGTTTCTGCATAACCTGCCTGCATCTCGGCTATGCTTTCATTACAATCGTCAATAAGCTCCTGCTGCTTGTCCTCAGCCTCCTGCTTAGCCTCCTCGGCTTCCTTTTCAGCCTCTGCTCCTACCGGTTCAAGTTCATTTAACGAGTTTGTACTACCGAGTGCCTCCATAGAAAATCGGCTGAAGGTAAAGTACGATATCTTATCAGTAGCCCCATTAAGTGCAAAAAGTATACCGGAGAAAAGAAGCTGTATGATGAGCACGAACGGTGCGATAGACATTGCTCTGTCACCATTCTTGGATATAGCTGATATCAAAAGTCCAAAGCCTGCAGATACATATATGGTAACAAAGATTGTAACCATAAGCTCGAATGTGGAGCTTCCGAATATTACTCCGTCGCATTTCGGTGCACCCTTAAGGGCTACAAAGACTGCAACCATAATCACCGACTGTATAATAGCTATCAAGGCCTGAACAACATACTTTGAAAGCATATAAAGCGGTAGCTTCAGATTGGCCATATATTCTCGCTTTAGGATTACACGCTCCTTGTATATCTCCTGAATAGTGTTGAAAAGTCCCATCCATATACCCGCACTCATAAGCGCAAACATAATCGACCGGGTTTCAAACATCTTGTCAAATACGCCTTTTTCTGCAACCAGAGCAAGCAGCAGGCCTATCAGAACCGGCTGTATAAATATCATCGCCAGACGTTCCATATCATTCTTAATCAAGGTTACATATCTTCTTATAAGTACAGAAAGCTGATTGAAGTTATTTACCTTCTTAGGCTTTATCTCCTTCTCAGAATTAACAATTGTCTCATCAACTCTGTTGATACCTGACATCTTGAAGCGTGCTTCCCAGCCCTTTGTGTCTGCTGTTATCATGTCGTACACTTTTACTATATTGTCAGTTTTGAAGAAATCCTTGATGCCTGATGGTGCTCCGCAATAGCAGAGTCTGCCGCCATATCCCATGATGATTACCTTATCACACAGATGAAGATTATTGGTTGTATGTGTAACCATAATAACCGTCTTCTCCTGCTCCTTGGCAAGCTTGCTCAGGGTATGCATAAGATGCTCCTCTGTTCCGGGATCAAGTCCCGAGGTAGGCTCATCTAAGAAGAACAATCCCGGGTTTGCAAGAAGCTCTACTGCTATACTTGCTCTCTTCTTCTGTCCTCCCGAAAGTCTTCTTATATATGTATCCTGATGGTCAAGAAGCTCTACCATTTTCAAGACATCCTGTATACGTGCATTTATCTCAGCCTTGCTCGTATCCTCCGGCATCTTGAGCTTCGCCGTATAGTATAGCATCTTCTTCAATGTGATATTCTCATATATAATATCCTGCTGAGGTACGAAGCCTATTACATTCTTCAAGGTCTGGAAGTTCTCCCTGAGATTTATTCCGTTGCAATATACCTCACCGGTGATATCAGAATCAAAGCCACTCATTGCTGTCATAAGGGTTGTCTTACCGGCACCCGAGCCTCCTATTATGGCTACGAATTCATTTGCACCGATACCCAGACTAACCTTATCAAGTATGGTCTTCTTACCTTCCTTTGATGGTACAACCTTATTGAGATTCTTGATATTCATCGCAATACCTTCCGGGTTCACCTTATAGAAAAGTTGATTTCCCGAGAAGATAAAGGTTGTATTCAATATAGTAAATATATCCTTATCTGTCAGCTTTACAGGCTTATATATCTTGATACCATTTACAAATACACCATTTGTAGACTTATTATCAAATACGTAGTATTCGCCATTTACACATCTTACGCCTGCATGGAGTCTGGATACGGCAACGTTTCTAAGCTTTATATCACAGTTTTCAGCACGCCCGATGCTGTTGTCCCCCTCATGAAGATTATAGGTTCTCCACTTTCCTGTAGAGGTGCTGCTGCTATAGAGCATAAGTACAGCATCCCTGCCCTCCATAGTCTTGGTGGTTCCGAGCCTTATAATCATATCTCTTCCGTCACCACCATAGTACTGATTGGCGTTAACCTTATAAAACTGTGGTCCATACGCAATATATGTACCATTTGAACTACCGATATCCCTAATATAGAACACACCATTATTTATGCATATCTCACCATGGTGTCCTGACACTATCTCGGAATTTATAACTATACTGTTATCCTTTGCCCGACCAAATGTGTAGGTTGCTTCATTATAGCCGCTTAAATCGAGTTCATTTACTCCGTTTTTGTCAACTATAACCAGTGTATTCTTCATAACCTTGGCATTACCCTGCTGATTCAGGGTGCTTTCATCAAAGTATACCGTGGTCTCGTCCCTATTGTCGCTCATTCTCTTTCTCCTCTCCGTTATATAAAACCTCCAACCTACCGGTCAGAAGATGTACATTCTCCGAATATACAATAGCATAAATAAAAACAGCCGGCGCACAAATATATCTATATAGTGCGTCAGCTGATATAATCACTTAGCCTCTCTTAAGAAAGTCAGGAATCTTGATTCCTGTAGTTCCTGCATTGGCAGGCTTAACAGGTGTAGGCTTAACAGCCGAAGAAGCTGACGGTGCAGCCGGCTTTGGCTGATTATTCATAAATGATGGTCTTGGTGTACCAGCCGAACCTGTTGAAATAGGCTGACCTGAATATGTTGGTGTTGCCGGCTTCGCGTTTGGAACACTCACTGAAGGTCTGGTCTGTACATTTACTCTCGTATTTGAAGAAGTAGGAATTGTAACACTTGATGGTGCTGTTGCCTGTGAATCTTCAATTCCTGTTGCAATGATTGTGATGCATACATCCTCACCCATAACATCATTATCTACTGTACCGAAGATAATATTTGCACTGTCTCCGGCAACCTCTGTAAGGTAAGTAATTGCATCATATGCCTCAACGATTCCGATATTACCTGAGAAGTTAACGATAATATCTGTTGCTCCCGATACTGTAGTCTCAAGTAATGGACTGTCCATAGCTGACTTAATAGCATCAACAGCCTTGTTATCACCACTTGCTCTACCGATACCGATATGTGCAACACCCTTATCTCTCATTACTGTCTGGATATCTGCAAAGTCGAGGTTGATAAGTCCCGGTTTATTGATAAGGTCTGTCACACCCTGAACACCCTGCTGAAGAACTTCGTCTGCCTTCTTCAATGCCTCAGGAATGCTTGTACGCTTATCACATATCTGAAGAAGCTTGTCATTCGGAATAACGATAAGAGTATCTACATTTTCCTTAAGCTTTGCAATACCATTTATCGCATTGTTCATACGAGGCTTACCCTCAAATGAGAATGGCTTTGTAACAACTCCCACGGTAAGTATGCCAAGGTTTCTTGCGATTTCTGCAACAACCGGAGCAGCACCTGTACCGGTACCACCACCCATACCACAGGTAACAAATACCATATTGGCATCCTTCATAATATCAAGAATTTCTTCTCTGTTCTCTTCTACTGCACTGGCTCCGATTTCAGGCTTAGCACCTGCACCAAGTCCCTTGGTAAGCTTCTCACCTATCTGAATCTTGGTTGTAGCTCTACTCTGTGACAAAATCTGTTTATCAGTGTTAATGGCTATAAGCTCAACACCTTCAACATTTTCATCAATCATTCTGTTCACTGCATTGTTTCCTGCACCACCAACACCTATTACAAGTATTCTTGCAGGGGTCTTTTCATCGTTTGACTTTATTTCAAGCAAGGTCTTCTCCTCCTTTAATGTGATTCATATTATCATCAACTTA
>CAMALN010000115.1 GCA_945836565.1 uncultured Lachnospiraceae bacterium | reverse complement strand
ACGGCGGAGAGATGAAGAAGGGTATGTTCTCTATGATGAACTACTACCTCCCGCTTAAGGGTATCGCTTCTATGCACTGCTCAGCAAACTGTGATATGGAAGGAAAGCATTCAGCTATATTCTTCGGTCTTTCAGGAACAGGTAAGACTACTCTTTCAACTGATCCTAAGAGACTTCTCATCGGTGATGATGAGCACGGCTGGGATGACAACGGAATCTTCAACTTCGAGGGTGGTTGTTATGCAAAGGTTATTGGACTTGATAAGGAGTCTGAGCCGGATATCTACAATGCTATCAAGAGAAACGCTCTTCTTGAGAACGTAACTGTTGATGCAAATGGTAAGATTGATTTCGATGACAAGAGCGTTACAGAGAACACTCGTGTATCTTATCCGATAGATCACATTACAAATATCGCTTCAAAGGTTAACGGAGTATCAGCAGGTCCTGCAGCAGAGAACGTAATCTTCCTTTCTGCAGATGCATTTGGTGTACTTCCTCCTGTATCTATACTTACTCCGGAGCAGACTCAGTACTACTTCCTTTCAGGATTTACTGCTAAGCTTGCCGGTACAGAGAGAGGAATCACTGAGCCAACTCCTACATTCTCAGCTTGCTTCGGTCAGGCATTCCTTGAGCTTCACCCAACTAAGTACGGTGAGGAGCTTGTAAAGAGAATGGAGAAGAGCGGCGCTAAGGCATATCTTGTTAACACAGGCTGGAACGGAACAGGAAAGAGAATCACAATCAAGGATACAAGAGGAATCATCGATGCTATCCTTAACGGTGATATCAAGAATGCTCCAACTAAGAAGATTCCTATGTTCGACTTTGAGGTTCCAACAGAGCTTCCTGGTGTAGACCCTGCAATCCTTGATCCTCGCGACACTTACGCAGATGCTGCTGAGTGGGAGGCAAAGGCTAAGGACCTCGCCGAAAGATTCCAGAAGAACTTTGTTAAGTATACTACTAACGAGGCTGGTAAGGCACTTGTTGCTGCAGGTCCTCAGTTATAGGATATAGATCAAAACAAAGAAAATCGGATGGTGAAAACCATCCGATTTTTTATTTTAATTCTTCAAGCTAATTTACAAAGCTTTTTCTTGCTGTTATCTTCTACCTTGTCAGGAACATCTGTGCCCAATAATATCTTCCTTTGCTGTCCTTATAGCATCCCACACCAAGCTCTTCAAAGTTTGGATTTAATATATTTCTTCTGTGTCCGTCAGAATTCATCCAACCATTCACAACGCTCTGAGGAGTTGTATAACCCATCGCGATATTCTCTCCGCACGTCCAATAATCTATTCCTGCGTCATCAAGTGCCGTAAAGCAGCTTCTTCCGTCAGGACGACTATGCTCAAAGAGCGTCACCGTCTCCTTCGCTCTTACTCGTGCAACTGCTCTCAAATCCTCCGGCATAGTAAGTGCAGCAAGGCCTCTGCTCGTTCTCTCAATATTAACAAGTCGTAATACTTCTTCCTCAAAGCCGGCATTGTATGAATTGTTCGCACCGTCGCTTACAGGGAAGCTTTGAGTAGTTGCTTTAAACTCCTTGAAGCATTCATTAGTAACGGCGGTCACTCCTTTGTAGTAGCTCGATGGCGCATCATTTCCCTTTGGCACAATCACTATCTGAATCGCCTCAAGTCTCTTTGAGCCTCCGGAGGTTCCTGCATCCTCGCCATTCTTGGCCCAGCCCATCCAGCCTACGTCCTGTGCGTGAACACGATAATATACATCATATACATTTGCCAAGTCTCCGGTAAGCGATATCCTGATTGCCTCAAGCCTTTTCGATTCTCCCTGTGTACCACTGAGCTGACCATCCTGTACAGCACTCATCCAGCCATAATTCTGTACATGCGTTGCATACGTTACACCACCACTATACACATTATCATTTACTGTAATACTTATTGCCTCCAAACGCTTTGACTGTCCTGTAGTTCCGGATACCTCTCCATTCTTAGCCCATTTACTCTCCCATCCATAGCTCTGTCTGTGTACTCTATAGGATATGGATGGTGCTACCTCAACCTGGCCTTTTTTTACAATCTGTACCTTTATCTCTTCCAATCTCTTTGATTCACCGGTGGTACCTGCTAATGCGCCATTGTAAACCCAGCCCTGATTATCTCCATAGTTTTGGATATGTGCACAGTATCTTACATCGTATACCTTAGCCAATTCTTCTGTAAGCCTAAACTGTATTCCTTCCAGTCTGTAGCTTCGTCCATAGGTTCCTGCCGGTGTACCTGCATTTATCCAACCTGTCCATCCTACATTCTGTATATGTACCCTGTACTGCAAGGTTCCCGCTAAGCCCGTAGTATTTGAAATATTTACATTTATCCGTTCAACCCTCAAGCCTCTGCCTCTTGTACCTAACACAAGTGTATCTATGCCGTTTTCCTTTACTATTTGTGCATTAGAGTCACCGATATTCTGTACGTGTGCCATACCGCCGGTTATATATAATCCCGGCTCAGCAGCCTTAGCATCACCAGCCGGTGCTATACATACCATAGCAAGCATAAGCACAATACTGAGTAAAGCTGCAACAATCCGATTTAAGCATATTTTCTTTCTACTCATACATTTCGTCCTCCTGTTCATTTAATTACCTTTACAAGCGTTTCTTCTCCCATACTGTCTATATTATATTACAGCATTGCATCTACAACAAGCTAAAACTTATCTAAATTATGCAAAATACGCACGCCTACTAACCGCAAAAACATAGCGTTTTCTGCAAAGCAGGACATAAAAAAGATGTTCGCCATATCACAATATGACAAACATCTTTTTTGCTATTCTAAAGCAAAAGCATTATCGCTTAAGCTGCAATCTGACTATAGACCTCTTAAGTGCAAGCTCTGCTCTATCCATATCAGAAGCCGTATCCTTGATACGTCTCTCCGCCCTTATCTTCGCTTCCTCTGCACGATGTACATCTATCTCCTCCGGCCACTCCACGCTCTCTGCCAGTATGACTATACTGTCTCCGAGTATCTGTGCAAATCCGGAATGAAGCGCTGCGATTTTCTCTTCACCGTTTTCTCTTATCTTAAGAACTCCCGGTGCTATAACTACTGTAGTAGGAATATGTCTGGGATATACACCTATTATTCCTTCTGTAGTATTGAATTCCACAAACTCTACATCGTTCTCATAGAAAACTCTGTCAGGCGCTATTATCTTTAAACTAATAAGATTCTCAGCCATAATACCTTCCTTTCCCGAGGTTGATATTACTTACACTTTGCAAGAACATCATCGATGCTTCCTGCATTCAGGAAATATCCCTCCGGTACATCATCATGCTTACCCTCAAGTATCTCCTTGAAGCTCTGTACAGTCTCAGAAAGCGGAACATATTTTCCAGGAAGACCTGTGAACTGCTCTGCAACATGGAATGGCTGTGAAAGGAACTTCTGTACCTTTCTGGCTCTGGCAACGACAAGCTTATCCTCCTCTGAAAGCTCATCCATACCGAGGATTGCTATGATATCCTGCAGCTCCTTGTACTTCTGAAGAATCTCCTGTACTCCTCTGGCAACCTTATAGTGCTCCTCACCCACTATACGTGGGTCAAGTATTCTGGATGTTGACTCAAGAGGGTCAACAGCAGGATAGATACCGAGCTCAACGATAGATCGTGAAAGAACTGTCGTCGCATCGAGGTGAGCGAAGGTTGTCGCCGGTGCCGGGTCAGTAAGGTCGTCCGCAGGCACATATACAGCCTGAACAGATGTGATGGAACCATTCTTGGTAGAAGTGATTCTCTCCTGAAGAGCACCCATCTCTGTCTGAAGTGTAGGCTGGTAACCAACCGCCGAAGGAACTCGTCCGAGAAGTGCCGAAACCTCCGAACCGGCCTGTGTAAATCTGAATATATTATCAATGAAGAGAAGAACGTCCTTACCAACCTGATCTCTGAAATACTCAGCCATAGTAAGTCCTGTAAGTCCTACTCTCATTCTCGCTCCAGGCGGCTCGTTCATCTGTCCGAATACCATAGTAGTCTTATTGATAACACCTGACTCGATCATCTCATAGTACAGATCATTTCCTTCACGTGTTCTCTCTCCAACACCTGTGAATACGGAATATCCACCATGCTCTGTAGCGATATTTGTTATAAGCTCCTGTATAAGAACTGTCTTTCCAACTCCGGCACCACCGAAAAGTCCAATCTTTCCACCCTTCTGATATGGACACAGAAGATCAACTACCTTGATACCGGTCTCAAGAATCTCAGTCTCGGTAGCCTGCTCTGAAAATTCAGGTGCCTTTCTGTGGATCGGAAGATAAGTCTGAACCTCAGGTGCAGGCTTATTATCTATAGGCTGTCCAAGTACATTGAACATACGTCCAAGTGTTTCCTCACCTACAGGTACGGTGATAGGTGCACCTGTACTGACAGCTTCCATACCTCTGACTAAACCGTCAGTAGGTCCCATAGCGATACATCTTACTGTCTCATCACCGAGATGCTGTGAAACCTCAGCATACAGTGTATCGCCACTCTTGGTCTTGATGGTAATCGCATCATATATCTCCGGAAGCTTTCCCTCCGGGAATTTAGCATCTATAACGGCACCAATAATCTGGGTGACTTTACCTACGTTTGTATCTGCCATTTTCTATCTCCTTATATATTAACTAATTGCGTCCGCTCCGGCGATAATCTCAGTAAGCTCCTGAGTAATCGCACTCTGTCTGGCTCTGTTATATTTGAGTGACAGGCTTGATATCATGTCATCAGCATTGCTTGTAGCCGAATCCATCGCCTGCATTCTGGCTCCGTTTTCACTGGCAACCGCTTCAAGAAATGCTCCAAATATAATATTTGCCATATATTTCGGTACAATCTGATCAAGTACTTCCTCCGGAGTTGGCTCAAAATTCATTATAAGCTTCTTCTCCCTAGCTTCCTCTACAGCCTTAGCAACCTCACTTCCCTCTTCTGCTTCAAAATCCTCAGCAGATATAGGGAGAAGCTTTGCAAGCACCGGTTCCTGAACAACCGTATTCTTGAAATTGGTATACGCAATATATATCTCTCCAATCTCACCCTTAGAATACTGTGTCAGAAGCTCCTTGCTAATCTCAGTTGCATCGGAGAAAAGAGGACCATTTATCACCTCGGAATAATCTCTATGAATAGAGAAGCCCTTTCTGGAAAGTCCTTCTATTCCCTTTCGTCCAACTGCATATATATATGTGTCCTCAGGCTTAAAGCCACCAGTCACGAGCTTTACGATATTACTGTTGTAGCCTCCTGCAAGACCTCGGTTAGAGGTTATAACTATAACAGCCTTTTTGCTGTTCTCATTTTCCTGCAAAAATCTGTGGTCAACATTCTTTGTCATCGCAAGTATCGAGCTGATAGTCTCATAAAGCATATTGAAGTACGGTTTATTGCTCTCCGCTTTTCCACGGGCTTTCTGCAGCTTAACTGTGGCAACAAGCTTCATGGCCTTAGTGATCTGCTGAGTACTCTGTACACTCTCGCGGCGTCTCTTTATATCTCTCATGGATGCCATATCATACTCACCTCACTACTTAAAATCGCCCTTAAGCTCCTCTATTGCCTTTACAAGCTGAGCCTCTGTATCCTCCGTAAGCTTCTTCTCAGTTCTGATGCTCTCAAATATCTCAGGATACTTTGTAGAGATATGCTCAAATAAAGCACTCTCAAACTCAAGTACTCTGTCAACCGGAATATCCAGAAGATATTTCTTGGTAGCCGCATATATTATAACTACCTGCTTCTCAACCGGCATCGGCTTATACTGTGGCTGCTTGAGCATCTCCTTGATTCTCTCACCCTGTGCAAGTCTCTCCTTGGTATCATCATCAAGCTCTGAACCAAACTGTG
>CAMALN010000114.1 GCA_945836565.1 uncultured Lachnospiraceae bacterium | reverse complement strand
TCAGAGGATATGCTGGATATATGGGATATTCAGCTTATAGAATATGGTTGCAGGATAATAGATAAAAGGCGGAGCTTCATCAAAAATCTCAATGAGATAATTGTCGATATACATAAGAGACTTACCGGCAGAAGAGAAGAGTTAATTATAAAATACGAGCCGAATACAGATACAGAAAGCTTTAGTGATAATCTGTCAGAAAGAAGAGAGACAGATATAAAATATCAAAATACCTCTGTGGGTCCTCATCGAGATGACATAATATTTGAGGTAAATGGAATAGATGTAAAAAAATACGGTTCACAGGGACAGCAGAGGACGGTTGCATTGTCACTTAAGCTTGCTGAGATAGAGCTTGTTAAGAGAATTATCGATGATAATCCGATACTTTTGTTGGATGATGTAATGTCAGAGCTGGATAAGAATCGAAGAGATGCATTGCTTGATTCTATCAAGGATGTACAGACTATAATTACCTGTACAGGATATGATGATTTCATAAAAGAAAGAATCAGTATAGATAAGATATATAAGGTTACAGACGGAAAGCTAAGGGAGGAAAATAGTAGCTATGGAACCAAATAAAAACATAGATGATCCAATGTATGAAGAACTTGAAAGTACTGAAGTAGAAGGTGAATATGAGGCAGAACAGATACAGATACTTGAGGGACTTGAGGCTGTAAGAAAAAGACCGGGTATGTATATAGGTTCCACTTCAACCAGAGGACTTCATCATCTCGTATATGAGATAGTGGACAATGCCGTTGATGAGGCCTTAGCCGGATTCTGTAAGCATATACAGGTATTTATAAACAAGGATAATTCAGTAACAGTAGTAGATGATGGTAGAGGAATCCCTACAGGTATGCATGAAAAGGCAGGAATACCTGCGGTTGAGGTTGTATTTACCATACTTCATGCCGGAGGAAAATTCGGTGGTGGAGGATATAAGGTATCCGGAGGTCTGCACGGAGTAGGTGCTTCCGTAGTAAATGCTCTCTCAAACTGGGTTGAAGTAGAGATATCCAGAGAAGGAAAGATACACAAGCAGAGATATGAGAGAGGAAAGACTATGTATCCTCTTAAGATTGTTGGTGATACAGATAAGACAGGTACTAAGGTAACCTTTATGCCTGATGATACTATATTTGATGATGTGGTATTTGATTATGATGTCCTTAGAAGAAGACTCAGAGAGATGGCATTTCTCACAAAGGGAATACGTATATCTATCGAGGATTTAAGAGAGGGTCAGGAGAGAAGTGAGAGCTTCCATTATGAGGGTGGTATCAAGGAATTCGTATCTTATCTTAACAAGAATAAGACCACCTTATATGACAAGGTTATATATTGCGAGGGAATGAAGGGCGATATAAGTGTAGAGGTTGCTATGCAGCATAACGATTCTTATAACGAGACAACATTCTCATTTGTAAATAACATTACTACACCTGAGGGTGGTACACATCTTACAGGATTCAAATCAGCTATAACAAAGGTTCTTAATGACTACGCAAGAGAGAATAAATTGCTTCGCGAGAAGGAGGAGAATCTCTCAGGTGAGGATTTAAGAGAGGGTCTTACAAGTATAGTAAGTATCAAGATTCCTGAGCCACAGTTCGAGGGTCAGACAAAGCAAAAGCTTGGAAATGCAGATGCAAGAACTGCTGTGGAAAGCATAGTATCAGAGAAATTAACTTATTTCTTAGAGCAGAATCCTCAGGTTGCCAAGACCATCATAAGTAAGGCAGCATTGGCACAGAGAGCCAGAGTTGCAGCGAGAAAGGCTAGAGATGTAGCCAGAAAGTCTATGCTTGAATCAAGCATGGCTCTTCCGGGAAAGCTGGCTGACTGCTCAGATAAGGATCCTAAAAACTGTGAGATATATATAGTCGAGGGAGATTCGGCAGGTGGTTCTGCCAAGACTGCACGTTCAAGAGCTACACAGGCTATACTTCCGCTTAGAGGAAAGATATTGAACGTAGAGAAGGCAAGAATCGATAAGATACTTGGAAATGCAGAAATTCAGGCTATGATAACCGCCTTTGGTACAGGTATAAGAGAAAACTTCAATATTGAGAAGCTTAGATATGATAAGATAATTATAATGACAGATGCCGACGTCGATGGTGCACATATAGCTACGCTTATGCTCACATTTTTCTTTAGGTTTATGCCTGAGCTTATAAGAGAGGGTCATGTGTATCTTGCACAGCCGCCACTATATAAGCTGGAGAAGAATAAGAAGATATGGTATGCATACAGTGATGAGCAGCTTGCACAGATTCTCGATGAGGTTGGAAGAGATAATAACAACAAGATTCAGCGATACAAGGGACTTGGTGAGATGGATGCTGAGCAGCTCTGGGATACAACTATGGACCCTAAGAAGAGAGTATTGCTTAGAGTAGCTATCGATGAGGATAGTGAATCAGAGCTTGATATGACCTTTGATACGCTTATGGGCGAAAATGTTGAGCCTAGACGTGAATTTATAGAGGCAAATGCTAAGTTCGTAAAGAATCTTGATATTTAACTAAAGAGATAAGTAGTAGATTTGGAGGAAAAAATGGACGATACTACAATATTTGACAAAATACAGGACGTAGATCTCAAAAAGACAATGGAGACCTCCTATATAGATTATGCTATGAGTGTCATAGCAGCCAGAGCACTTCCTGATGTAAGAGATGGATTGAAGCCGGTTCAGAGGCGTATACTTCATTCTATGATGGAGCTCAATAACTATCCTGATAAGCCACACAGAAAATGTGCGCGTATAGTCGGTGATACAATGGGTAAATATCACCCTCATGGTGACAGCTCTATATATGAGGCATTGGTTAAGCTTGCTCAGGAGTGGAATACCAGATATCCTCTCGTGGACGGACATGGAAACTTCGGTTCTGTGGATGGTGACAGCGCGGCTGCGATGCGATACACAGAGGCAAGATTGTCTAAGATTTCTATGCAGATGACTGCAGATATAGATGAGGATACGGTAGATTTCGTACCGAACTTTGATGAGACAGAGAAGGAACCAATAGTACTTCCAAGCAGATATCCTAACCTTCTTGTAAACGGAACATCAGGTATAGCTGTAGGTATGGCCACAAATATTCCTCCGCATAATCTCCGCGAGGTTATAAATGCTGTTGTAAGAATCATAGATAACAGAGTAGAAGAGGACAGAGAGACCGATATAGAGGAAATAATGGACATAGTTAAGGGTCCTGATTTCCCGACAGGTGCACAGATACTTGGAACCTCAGGTATAAATCAAGCTTATAGAACAGGACGAGGAAAGATAAAGGTACGTGCCGTGTCTGAAATCGAGTCTATGCAAAACGGAAAGCAGAGAATAGTCGTTACAGAGCTTCCGTATATGGTAAATAAAGCCAGACTTATCCAGAAGATGGCTGAGCTCGTAAAGGATAAAAAGCTTGATGGCATAACTGATTTAAGAGATGAATCCTCACGTGAGGGTATGAGAATAGTAATTGAATTTCGTAAGGATGTAAATGCAAATGTTATGCTTAACAAGCTCTATAAGCATACACAGCTTCAGGAAACCTTCGGAGTAATAATGCTTGCTCTCGTAGATAATGAGCCTAAGGTACTCAATCTTATGCAGATGCTTGGATACTATTTAAAGCATCAGGAGGATGTAGTTACCAGAAGAACAAAATACAGACTTGCTAAGGCTGAGGATAAGGCACATATAATCCAGGGCTTGCTTATAGCATTGGACAATATAGATGAGGTAATAAGCATAATCAGAGCTGCTAAGTCTGTTGCAGACGCAAAGGTTGCTTTGATAGACAGATTTGCCCTCTCGGATGCACAGGCACAGGCGATAGTTGATATGCGTCTTAAGGCTCTCACAGGCTTGGAGAGAGAGAAGCTTGAGAACGAGTATAGAGAGCTTATGGCAAAGATAGCTGAGTATAAGGCAATTCTCGCAGATGAGAAGCTTCTTCTCGGAGTTATAAAAGAGGAGATACTTGTCATAGCAGAAAAATACGGCGATGACAGAAAGACTTCTATCGGAATCGGCTTAGATGATGATATAGATATCGAGGATTTGATAGCAAAGGAAAATGTAGTAATTGCTATGACAAAGCTCGGTTATATCAAGAGAATGACAGTAGACAACTTTAAAGCACAGAACCGTGGAGGTAAGGGCATCAAGGGTATGCAGACCATAGAGGAGGATATCATAGAGGATCTCTTCATGACTACAACCCACCACTATATTATGTTCTTTACAAACAAGGGAAGAGTGTATAGAATAAAGGCCTATGAGATACCTGAATCAAGCAGAACTGCAAGAGGAGTAGCGATAGTTAATCTTCTTCAGCTTATGCCGGATGAGAAGGTTACAGCGGTTATACCTATACGAGCATACGGAGAGGGAAGATATCTCTTCATGTGTACCAAGAGTGGTATGGTCAAGAGGACTAAGATATCTGAGTATGCAAATATCAGAAAGATAGGACTTACTGCAATCAATCTCAAAGAGGATGATGAGCTTATCGAGGTTAAGGCTACAGATAACACGAAGGATATATTCCTTGTAACCAAGCATGGTATGTGTATACGTTTCCCTGAAACAGACGTAAGATGTACCGGAAGAGCAACTATGGGTGTTATCGGTATGAATCTGGATGAGGGCGATGAAGTAATCGGCATGCAGCATGATACTCAGGGTAAGGCACTCTTATTCGTATCTGAAAACGGACTCGGAAAGAGAACACCTATAGAAGAGTTCAATACCCAGAGAAGAGGCGGTAAGGGCTTAAAGTGTTATAAGGTTACAGAAAAGTCAGGAAATATAGTTGGCTTCAAATCAGTAAATGAAGATAATGAGATAATGATTATCACAAATCAGGGAATCGTTATCAGAATAGGCTGTGATGAGATATCTACACTTGGCAGAAATACAACCGGTGTTAAGCTTATTAACATAGATGTTGAAAGTGATGTCAGAGTTGCAAGCATATCAAAGGTGAGACAGAAGTCAGCAGAGGAATCAGAATCTCTTGAAGCATTAGAAAAAGAGATGAAGGAATCTGAGTAGTAATATGTAAGATATATTGTCATGAATGAGCGAAAGTGAATTTATGGACAAGGGAATTACATCGAGAGAATGTAGATAAGGTTGTCGTGAACAAGTAAAAGAATGTTCATGGATAGAAGAGACATTTTGTCGGGAGGAACGATAATGACAGGTGAGAATTTAAAGCAGGGTCTGGAGGGCTTGAGTAAAATAGAAGGTCTGACGGATATACTCTTCGTAGCTATATATTGGATAGCTGTTGTATTCGTGCTTTTGCTCGTAGCATATATATTTTCAAGCATCGGTTGCTATATGAGTCGCAAGAAGCGAGGAGTAAATAAAGCGGATGATGATGATTTCTTAGATTGATGGTATATTATGTGGGGTTGCCCGTAAGGGCAGCCCTATATAATGAAGTTGGATAAATTGTGATTTTTGTAATATTAAATATATTGTGATATTGTAGATGTGATATTGCGGATGTGATATTGCAGATGTGATGCTGTAGATGTGATATTGCGGATGTGATATTGCGGAATAGCAGATATGATATTGCGGAATTGTAATATTTTAATATTGTTATATAGAATTTTTTAATAGTTTTAGTCAAGTTATTTCTTTTTTGTACTTTGTCAGTACGAAAATCCCAAGATTTTATAAGTTTAAGCATAATAATTGTTGTAATTGTAGTGGTTGTATGGGCGAAAATGCGAAAATATGAGAAATAGTCCCTGCGATTGAAAAAAGTGTATGGGCGAAAATTCGGAAATGCGAGAAATAGTCCCTGAAATGGAAAAATCAGTATGGGCGAAATAGAAGAAATATAT
>CAMALN010000113.1 GCA_945836565.1 uncultured Lachnospiraceae bacterium | reverse complement strand
CCTCAAGAAGCATCTTACCAAGGTTACCATGTCCAAGACCAACCTTACGAGTATCAGCAACTGAACCCGGGATACAGAATGCCTGAAGTCCCTCACCGATTGCTGCTGCAGCATCTGCTGCTCTCTTGCAGCCCTTCTTGATAGCTATTGCTGCACCTACAGTATATGCCCAGCAAGCGTTCTCAAAACAGATAGGCTGAATGCCCTTAATCTGATTATATACATCTAATCCTGCGTCCTTAGTTATCTTCTCTGCCTCTTCAATAGAAGCGATACCATAGCTATTCAAAACGCTGTTGATTTTATCTATTCTTCTCTCATATGATTCAAATAAAGCCATTTTCGTTACCTCCTTCTATTATTTAGCAATCTCTTTGTCAGTTCTAGGATCGATTATCTTAACTGCATCTGCAACACGACCATACTGTCCTACAGACTTCTCGTATGCTGTGTTAGGATCGTCACCCTTCTTGATGAAGTCAGTCATCTTTCCAAGGTTAACGAACTGATATCCGATGATAAGGTCATCTGCATCAAGTGCAATACCTGTTACATAACCCTCTGCCATCTCAAGGTAACGAGGTCCCTTCTTAAGTGTACCATACATAGTACCAACCTGAGAACGAAGACCCTTTCCAAGATCCTCAAGACCTGCACCGATAGGAAGACCATCCTCTGAGAATGCACTCTGAGTACGTCCGTATACTATCTGAAGGAATAACTCTCTCATAGCTGTATTGATAGCATCACATACAAGGTCTGTATTGAGTGCTTCCATAACTGTAAGTCCCGGAAGAATCTCAGCTGACATAGCTGCTGAATGAGTCATACCTGAACAACCGATTGTCTCAACAAGTGCCTCCTGTATAATACCCTCTTTAACATTGAGTGTAAGCTTACAAGCACCCTGCTGTGGTGCACACCAGCCTATACCATGTGTAAGACCTGAAATGTCCTTAACCTCTTTTGCCTGAACCCACTTAGCTTCCTCAGGAATTGGCGCACAACCATGATGCACACCCTGAGCAACCGGGCACATCTTCTCTACTTCTTGTGAATAAATCATTTTGAGACTCCTTTCAAAGATATAATTTTTCATAAAATGCATCGACAACCATCAACGCATCACCGCTTACATTTTCGCACAAAGAATGAAAATAGTCTACTGTTTTTTGATATTTTTTATCATATTCTGACTTTTTTCATCTCCTGCATCAGTTATGGTTATCATAAGAATAATTCCGTCCTTATCACGACACATAATCTTCTGTGTACATGTTTCTCCGTTATCCTTAGTCATCGTACTATATGTATATCCGGCAAGCTCTTCACTCCCCAAGGTCACCTGAGAATTTTGTTCTCCTGCAGTACGAATGTATTCCTCCGCTGTCATATTACTATCAACTCCTGCAGCATCCGGGCAAAAGTAACACACTATAACATTGGAGCCTGTCTGGTCATTGCAGGCTACAGCCAGATACGATATATCCTTATCATATACTGATATTTCACCATTTAAGATACTGTCAATTTCATTCTTATCAACACCCAGATAATCAGCAATGTTATCCGTAGTCTCAAATCTCCATCTGTTATCCGGAAGCTCTATCATGAAATCAAACGCATCATTTACATATGTAGTATCACCTTCAAAGCGTCCGACTGACATATCTGTTTCACTCATATCATCCATAGCTGTTGCAACCTCAACTGCATCAGGCACTGTTGCTATTTCAGTCTTTGTATCAGACGTTTTATTATCTTTCCTTCCACATCCTATCAGCATAGAACACGATATAAGCATAGCCGACATAACAAATACACAGAGTTTTCTTTTCATATATTCAATTCTCCTTTATATTGATTATCCTATTATGCTAAAAGCCGGCATATGTGCCGGCTTTTAGTATATAGCTATCAAATTACTTCTTTGACTTCTTATCCTCTGTGCTTGTAGTATCCTCATCCTTTACAATAGCAGAGCCTGCTTTTTCAACCTCAGCAATTGCATTCATATGCATTGGGATTCTACAATTCTTGTTATTTCCAAACTCAACTATAACTGTCTTATCCTCAGTAATATCAAGGATAGTACCATAGAAGCCTCCTGTTGTCATTATGCTGTCACCCGGCTCCATTGCATTGTGAAGATCCTCCATCTGCTTTCTCTGCTTCTTCTGAGGCCTAATTATCATAAGATACATAAGTCCGAATATAAACACGAGATATAAAACCAATGTAATGCCGGCTCCGGCTCCTGAACCGGTGCCACCTTCAAGTAATGCTAAAAACATTTATCTTTCCTCCTAAAATATATAATCAGCTCTGCCCTTGTGAAAAACCTTCAAGCTTCGCCTTCTTGTAAGCAGAATACCTGTGTTCCTCTATAGCCTGTCTGATTTCTTCCATCATATTATTATAAAAATACAAATTATGCAATACGCAAAATCTCATACCGAGCATTTCCTTTGCCTTAAGAAGGTGTCTTATATATGCCCGGCTATATGTCTTACATACCGGACATCCACAGCCCTCTTCGATAGGACGCATATCCTTTTCATACTTTGCATTGAACAGATTAAGCTTTCCATGATTTGTATATACGTGTCCATGTCTTCCGTTTCTCGAAGGATATACACAATCGAAGAAATCTATACCTCTGTCTACTGCCTCTAAGATATTGGCCGGAGTTCCTACCCCCATCAGATACGTCGGCTTGTTCTGTGGAAGATAAGGCACCGTAGCCTCTATCACATCATACATCTGCTCGTGAGTTTCGCCTACGGCAAGTCCTCCTATCGCATATCCCGGTAGCCCAAGCTCCGATATCTGCTTTGCGTGCTCTATCCTGATATCATTGAATATGCCACCCTGATTTATACCGAAGAGCATCTGCTCCTTATTGATAGTATCCTCAAGACCATTCAATCTATCCAGCTCTGCCTTACATCTTTTAAGCCATCTTGTGGTTCTGTCAACCGAAGGCTGTATATAGCTCCTCTCTGCAACAGCAGGCGGACACTCATCGAATGCCATCGCTATCGTAGAACCAAGATTTGACTGTATCTGCATGCTCTCCTCCGGTCCCATAAATATCTTTCTGCCATCTATATGGGAGTTAAAATATACCCCTTCTTCTTTTATCTTACGCAAACCTGCGAGAGAGAATACCTGAAATCCGCCCGAATCAGTGAGTATAGGCTTATCCCATACCATGAATTTGTGAAGACCGCCAAGCTCCTTGATAAGCTTATCACCCGTTCTCACATGTAAATGATATGTGTTGCTTAGCTGGACCTGTGTCTTTATACTCTTTAGGTCCTCTGTCGATACTGCTCCTTTTATTGCGGCAACTGTTCCTACGTTCATGAATACAGGAGTTTGAATAACCCCATGCGGAGTGTGAAATTCTCCTCTTTTTGCGCTTCCATCTGTCGTAATCAGCTTATACATTAGATTAGTCGCTCCATTATTTATTTCTTTACATCCTTGCCATTTTATCATATTATTTCTAACAGCGAAAGATATATTTTAAGAGGTAACAAAATGTTCAAGGTTTGGGGAAGAATAGTTAAAAATCATAAATATACCGAAGAGTATACAGCCTGTGTGGATGATGATACTCTAAACAGAACCCGAAAGGTTTATAAAGCACTCGAAATCATTTGTAACGAGTTAAACCTTGCCGTCCCGATATGGCTTCCGCTTAACAAAAAGGATTTCATAAAGAATTCCCGTACCAAATTCACTCAGGACAGCTTTGTTGAGGAGATAGACTTCGACTATCTCGACTTTCAGGTAATTGATGAGGGAGACGGCTTTGTTAAATAATTAATTCAGTCTAATAATAAGGAGGCTCTACGATGCAGGGCAATACAACACTTGAGATAAAAAATATACATAAGGCCTATGGCAAAAAGCAGGTACTAAATGACATATCCTTTACCGCAAAGCCGGGGCAGGCAATCGGCATCCTCGGCATAAACGGTTCCGGAAAATCCACTCTCCTTTCCTGTATAGCCAAGAGCTACAGCAACGACAAAAGCATTCATATTGGATATGTTCCTCAGGAAAATCCTCTCTTCGATGAATTAAAGCCTGTAGATAATATTCGTGTGTGGACCAAGCTTTCAAAATCTCAGATTATAGAAAGGCTAAACGAGCCAACCTTTAAGAGCCTTGGAGTCTGTGATTTTCTGGATACTCCGGTATGCAAAATGTCGGGAGGAATGAAAAAGCGTGTGTCCATAGCATCGGTTTTAATCAATAATCCAAATGTGTTACTTATGGACGAGCCTTTTTCAGCACTCGATTTGGTAGCAAAACAGGATATTCTTTCATTTATGAAGGGCTTCCTTGCAACCGGCGGCATAATAATCGTGGCTTCACACGATGAGCATATCTTTGACTTCTGTAATAAAGTGTACTTATTACAAAACGGAACTCTTACCGATACTGCTTCCTTAACTGCAAACGGAGTTAAATATATCGATTTACTAAAAAGCAATAGAGGATAATTTATTCACATGAACACTATGTCTTTGTTTTTTAATCTCATACGCACAAACATAAAACGACTTAAATCATATATTCCACAGCTTTTATTTGCTGTGGTTATTTTGGTGCTTGTATGCGGTGGCGCTCTTAGAATAATATCCGACAGGCTCTATACCACCAAGGAGATACAACAGGTATGTATCGCAGTATATCTTCCTGAAGATGAGGACATAAAATATAACAAGCTTGCACTTAGAATGATAGATAATGCAGAAAGTGTATCCGAGCTTGCATATATACAGCTTGTTGACACTATAGATGAAGGCTATGCCATGATTGACAGCGGTGAAGCACTCTTTTTCATTATCGTTCCTGAATATTTCTTCTCAGGCATAATGGATAGCACCAATCCCGAGCTTACAATAGTTGTTGAGGATTTCGATAACCTGTATACCTATGCCGGTTATGAGCTTTTATCCTCATATGCGAGCTACTTAACCTATGCCCAGGCCGGAATCTACACAGCCCTTGATACAATACGTGAACACAGTGATTTACCGGATGACGAGGAATATGTGTTAGAGAATACGAACATCACTTTTTTGGAACGTACACTGAACCGTGCTAAATATGTAGAAGCTGTAGAGGCAAAGGATGCAGGTGAATTTCCACTTGCAAAGCACTATATCGGTGCAATAACCTTCTTAGTGCTTTTGTTCAGCGGCTTTGTCATCTCTTCATTTTTACAAGCGCGAAACAATGGACTGTATACCGCACTCTATACCCACGGCATTTCTCCGATACATATATTCTTTTCAGACTATGTATCAGTGTGCGCTGCAATCTATATTGCATATCTGCCATGTGTAATAGCGGTTTGGATATATAATCAGTCAATTAACCTACAAGCCCTATATTATTCATTCGCAGCAATACTGATAATAGCCTTTATAATCACTCTGGTTAATAGCTGTTGTCGTACAACCTTTGCCGCAAACATAACATTATTTATAGTAACACTGATTATCGCCTATGTAGGTGGCGGAATACTTCCTGAAGCATTTCTTCCGAATATAATTCACAGGATTTCATCCTTCCTTCCGGGCAAATATGTTATATCACTCTTATGTAAAGGATTTTTCTTATAAGGAGATAAAAAATGCAGTTTTTTAACAGACTCTATGCATTTACAAAAAGAATACTGTGCAGCAAGCTTTATATAATAATGCTTGCTTCTGTTATTGCTTTAACTACCATTTATTCTGTTTTGCCTGACAAAGTAAAGGAAACGGATATCAGAGTAGGTATATATTTTGAAGAATATAATGAGCGTTGCCAAGAACTTATGGATAGCTTTGCTAATTCCAATACTATATATACCTTCTATGTAACAGAC
>CAMALN010000112.1 GCA_945836565.1 uncultured Lachnospiraceae bacterium | reverse complement strand
AAGCACCCTAGCCGCGAAGCGGCGTTTGTTCGGATATTAGCAGGTGCGTTAGCGCGTGCCGATAGGAAAGTTTGGATAACTTTCCTATCAAATAAAAAATTCGAGGTAGTCATAGATTAACCACCTCGATTACTGCTTATCATAAAATCATATCATAAATTATGCCGGTGAATATCCTGATTCCAACAAATTCTTCATATATGCAAAATCTTCACCATATATACCATCGACCATCTCTTCTTTTATGATACACTCTGTAAACATCAAATCCTTCTTCACATCAGGCTTCATCATAAATCTGTCATTAAACTTAAATCCGCCCTTAAAGACCGTCTCATAAAACATATGGTCCATGCTGCTTACCCTTGAGGTATCAAACGCATCCGGAAGCTTAAAATTCTCAGGGATATTACACTCCGAGAACATAAAATCCATCATCTCAACATTCGATGTATTGAAGCTCTGATTGAATTCAAAGTTGTCCGGCAATACACATTCATAGAACATATAACGCATATCCTTCACCTTAGAGGTATCAAACTTTTCACTCAGCCTGAAGCTTCCCGGAAGCACACTTCCCGCAAACATAAGGTTCATATCCACTATATTCTTGGTCTCAAACTGTCTTCCCAATATAAAATTCTCCGGTAGAGTACACCACGAGAACATACCACAGCAGCTACTTGCATTGATTGGAATCTCAAAGCGTCCACCTATGTAATCATCCTTGTTGAATTTCAGAATCTTCTTACCATTCCAGTTTTTATCTGGCTTATACTGTATAGGATTATACAATACCCAGTTTTTATTTCCGGTGCCTTCCTCAAACCATTCGTAATTTGGAAGTCCTATCATACGCTTGAAAGCGTCTCTCTCACTTTCATCATTGATATAGATGAAATATGACCTGTCTTCAAATATCAGATGGGTATTGCCAATCGCAGTATGTCTATCTATTTCCTCTTGAGTAGCTATTCCCCTTCTTTTTGGGGCACTTGTTCCGTTTCCTGTCTTTAATGTAAACATAAAAACACCCCCATACTTTTATGCTAATTACTACTTCTCCTTGAATGCCATTCTGAGTGGTCCCTCAGTATCTGTTTTCTTTACATCGTACTTATACGATACCATAAGCTCATATTTATCATTTGATACAATCATTACTGTCACATCAAGCTTCTCATCAATCATAAGCTTAACGTCTACAGCAGAATTAACGAATTCCTCAGGAAGCTTAGGTAGTATCTCGTCCTCTATAACCTTTATGCATTTATCCTCTGCTGCATACTGATCCTGCTTCTTCATGGCTCTGTAATTAAGGCTAAGCTTCTTCTCCCAAAACTGTGTGAGACAATTTGTTTCATCAAAATAACTCGTAAGCATCATATACATTACATAATCCCAAGCTCTCTGGTTATCATGATTACTTTTGTTTTTGTCATCGTATCTCATTTCAACGTGCTCCTTCTCTGTCATTACTCAATGCTTTAGCAAATATTTGTATGCATATATACTATCATTTATTGCCCGATTTGGAAATAGCTTTATACATATTTTCACAAAAAATCTTTTACAAAATGTTTATATTACACAAAAGCTCCACATAATATGAACATAAAGTTTAAAAAATCGAAAGGAGTAAGCTAATATAAAATGAACAACGACACAATCAGTCTTCTGGACCAGTGCTGTCTGGGAAGTCGTATGGCTATTGACAGCATCGACCAGCTTCTCGAGCACTGCCGCAACAGCGAGCTATCGTCCTTATTATCCGACTACAAATCAGAACATGAGCATATCAGAGACAATACAAGAGACCGTCTTTTAGAGGCAAACGAAAAAGCCTCTAAACCTACCTTTGCGGCCTCTGCTATGTCCTATATCAGCAGTGAAATGAAAATGAATATGAAGGATGACTCCACCCAAATTGCAAAGATAATGATGGATGGCTGCAATATGGGCATCCAGACCATCGGTGAAACCTTAAGCAAATATAAGGATGCTGACGAGGATTCAAAGCAGCTTGCCAAAAAGCTCATCCAATGCGAGGAAGAATTCAGTAAAAAGATGCAGAAATTTTTATAATAAACCAATGGGGACGGGAAAAGTAGCTTTTTCTAAGCCACTTTTCCCGTCCCCATTGGTTTATTCTCTTTCTTCGATATCTGCCACAGGTGGCTCGAGTCCCTCTATCATTAAGCCATTCTTCTGTGCATAATCCCACAAGGCCGCATGCACAGCCTCCTCTGCCAATAAAGAACAATGCACCTTAACCGGTGGCAATCCTCCAAGTGCTTCCATAACAGCTTTATTTGTAAGCTTTAATGCCTCCTCAACTGTTTTTCCAATTATCATTTCTGTTGCAATACTGCTTGTTGCTACAGCTGCTCCGCATCCAAATGTCTTGAATTTTGCATCCTTTATCACATTATCCTCGATGTCCAGGAAGATTCTCATTATATCTCCGCACTTTGCGTTTCCTACTGTACCAACACCGGATGCATTTTCAATCTCTCCTACATTTCTAGGGTTACTGAAATGATCCATAACCTTTTCACTGTATTCCAATACCTGACTCATCTCTATCTGTTCTCCTTTACAAAATCCTCATATAATGGTGACATATTTCTAAGTCTCTCCACTATCCTTTTAAGCTCATCTACTACAGCATCTGCTTCTTCGTAGGTATTTTCTTCTGAGATAGTGAGTCTCAGTGAACCATGTGCTATCTCATGCGGCAATCCAATGGCAAGCAACACGTGCGAAGGATCCAATGAACCTGATGTACACGCCGAACCACTTGAACCACATATTCCCTTCTGGTCTAACAATATAAGCAATGACTCACCCTCTATGAATCTAAAGCTTATATTTATATTATTTGCAAGCCTGTCTGTTGGATGACCATTAAGTCTTGTATAAGGTATCTCCTCCGTTATTCGCTTTATAATATAATCTCGTAATTTTATTTCATAGTCATTTCTCTGATCAAGCTCTGCCTTAGCAAGCTCTGTAGCCTTTGCAAAGCCTATTATGCCCGGAGCATTGAGTGTTCCTGCTCTTCTGCCTCTCTCCTGAGCGCCACCGTGTATAAGCGGCTCCATCTTAATTGCAGACCTGATATATAATATACCTACTCCCTTAGGTCCGTTTATCTTATGACCGCTCGCAGAGAGCATATCAATATTTTGTTCATCTACATTTATGTCTACATGTCCATAAGCCTGTACAGCATCCGTATGGAAAAGCACTCCATGCTTATGAGCTATCTCTCCTATCTCTTTAATAGGCTGTATGCTTCCTATCTCATTGTTTGCATACATAACCGATATGAGAATAGTGTCCTCTCTTATCGCCGCCTCCAGTTCATCAAGCTTTATCACACCATACTCGTCCACACCCACATATGTTATGTCATATCCGGCTCTTTCTAAGAACTCGCAGGTATGAAGAATAGCATGATGCTCAATCGTAGATGTTATAATATGCTTACCTTTATTTCTCATAGTAAAAGCGACAGACTTAAGTGCCCAGTTATCTGATTCACTTCCGCCTGCCGTAAAATAAATTTCGTTAGACTTGGCACCCAAGAAATCAGCAACCGTATTTCTGGCAGCTTCTATATCCTTCGCAGTCTTTGCCGCAAAAGTATATATACTAGACGGATTCGCATATAAATCCTTAAGATACGGCTCAATTGCCTCATAGACCTCCGGTCTTATCTTGGTTGTTGCTGCATTGTCCATATATATCATACAATATACCACCTTTGTATAAATTATCTATAGATACTTATTCCTACAGATTCGGTATGTATTATATAGACATCTTCTTTTTTTTTCAATACCTCTTAAAATAATAAGAATTTTTATCAATTACTTACTCCGGAATCAGAATATGATATGTATTTAATCCGTCATTCCACCATGTATACTCCGGTTGATTTCTTCTATCCTCAAGCCCGTACACTTCACTTAGATATGCTCCGATGCTATTAGAAATCTTCTTCGCCGCAGCGTGTGACAGATGATCCCCTGCATCTCTCGTATCCACATCCCAATCAAGCATAAGCTCTTCATTAAGCTCGCCCAGATTATAATCAAGGAAGGTAACACCCATAGCATTTGCCAGCTCTTCTATTGCCCTATGCTTTCCGTTTGTACTATTCAAAGGACTTGGTGCACCAACAAAGATAAGTGCTGCACCATTTTCCTTACAAAGCTTCTGAATGCCTTTTATTATTATTCTATTTGATATACTTATTTCCTCTTTATATGACGAATTATTCATATAATCCGATCTGCCGGTATATGGAACGACTGATGGCGTATATACATAACCCTTGAATACATCTATCTCATCGATTCCTGCATAAGTATCTATATCTCTGGCATTAGGAAATACCTTATCCAAACTCCGCTTCCATTTATCATGATTATTTATAAGGGTAAAATCCTCTGACAGTCTAACCATAGTATACTGTTCCAACGTTGCATATCGATGAAAATTATCCGTTTCCAACACAACGACCTTCGGATCTTGCATCTCAAATACCTTTTTCAAATAGTCATAGCTTTCATAGAGATATTGTCCGGAGCTACCGCACACAAACGATGTAATCCCATAGTTTTCCCATATCTCATAAGGCACAAAGGCTGCCTGATTTATACTATCTCCAACAAATAACACATCTATGCTGTTTTCAGGCTCATTTTTTATTCTGTTTGTACTGGTGTTTGATACAATGAAATTATGCGGTTCTTTATATCCTTTCATCATAAATTCCGTAATAACAAGCAAGCCACATAAAATCACCATAAAAACAATTGCTTTAACAACATTTCTCAATCTCATAACATCTACCCTAGAATCCTGCATATATAGGATCAACCGGCATATATCCGCTTCCATATGCGCCAAATACTACTATGCTCATTATCAAAACAAGATATATAATCCATCTGATGCATATATGCTTCTTCGCAATTACTGCTCGAACATCCATACCCTTTTCTGATAATATGCTGATTATGAATACAACCGTAAGAGCAACTATCACAACAATAAAATCATATACATCCATACCATATGTAAAAAGATTTCCACCCTTCATAAAATTAAAAGAAAAGTTGGTGAATATGCTCTTTATCATCATCAAACCTGCATTTAAGCCTTCGCCTCTGAATATTAACTCACCAAAACAAACCAACACAAAGGTTCTGACCATCTGCATTAGCTTGTACCATCTGTTCCCTCTGTTGAGCCCTGTATTTTTAACTATCTGCTTCATAACAGGGTCTATCAAATTGCCTACGGTAATAATCACAAAATGATACATACCAAAGCATATATATCTCCAACCTGCTCCATGCCACAATCCGTTACTCAACCATACTAAGAACAAAGCCACTGTACCCGCAATAAGCGGACCATAATGATTTCCCAAACGCTCTCTGGATTTCTTAGTCAGATTCTTCATTCCCTTCGACATAGATACAGGATAATATATATAATCCTTAAACCACGTTCCGAGCGTAATATGCCACCTTGTCCAAAACTCCGAAATAGTCTTTGAAAAAAATGGTCTCTTAAAATTCTCCGGCAGCTTAACTCCAAATATCTGTGCACTTCCTATTACTATGTCCATAGTTCCGGAGAACTCACAGTAAAGCTGCAGAGTATACATAAGCATTCCAAGAGCTGCCACACCACCATCAATAACATCGAAGGAAGTAAATATATTCACTATAGGCGCATTTAATCTGTCCGCAATTATAACCTTCTTAAAAAGACCGTACAATATTCTCTGACAACCGAAGGTTAAATTCTCATATGTTATATCTGAACATTTATAAATATCATTCGCTGTGTCATTATATCTTGCAAAAGGACCTTCCATAATA
>CAMALN010000111.1 GCA_945836565.1 uncultured Lachnospiraceae bacterium | reverse complement strand
TCCTCGAAGAAGAGATTTAATATGTGTCCCTTCTGATGCCAATCCTCGAACTCAACATGCTTTTCCTTAGCAACTGCACGTGCCTCCTCCAATGTATGAATCTCATTGAAGTCAACTCCTGCATACTTCTTAACTGCATCTATCATAGTGATACGCTCGAATGGCTTTCCAAGGTCCATCTCCACTCCCTGATATGTTATGGTCGTTGTACCGAGAACCTCCTGCGCGATATAACGATACATATTCTCAGTCAAATCCATCATTCCGTTGTAATCAGTATATGCCTGATAGAGCTCCATAAGTGTGAACTCCGGATTGTGTCTTGTATCAAGTCCTTCATTTCTGAATACTCGTCCAATCTCGTACACTCTCTCAAGACCGCCTACGATAAGTCTCTTCAGGTAAAGCTCAAGTGATATACGAAGCTTCAAGTCCTCATCAAGTGCATTGAAATGTGTCTCAAATGGTCTTGCTGCGGCTCCACCCGGATTTGCAACAAGCATAGGAGTCTCAACCTCCATGAAATCCTGTGCTGCAAGGAAACGACGTATAGCTGCTATAATCTTTGAACGCTTAATAAATGTATCCTTGCTGTCCTCATTCATGATAAGGTCTACATATCTCTGACGATAACGGGTATCTGTATCAGTAAGGCCGTGGAACTTCTCAGGGAGAATCTGTAAACTCTTTGTGAGTAATGTAAGCTCCTGTGCGTGTACCGATATCTCGCCTGTCTTGGTTCTGAATATATATCCCTTGACACCGAAGATATCACCTATATCCGACTTCTTGAAATCTGCGTATACATCCTCACCTACAGCATCTCTTGCCACGTATACCTGTATCTTACCGTTTAAGTCCTGGATATTACAGAATGATGCCTTACCCATAACACGCTTGAACATCATACGTCCCGCGATAGAAACCATAATCGGATCTGCATCCATGATAGCTCTTCTCTCATTGTAATCATTGTTAAGGACATCCTTTGCCTCTTCCTCAGACAAGCCCTCTACTGAAGGTTCTACTCTGCCTGCGAGAAGCTTCGCCTCATGCTCCTCATATATCACTCTAACCTCATCAGTGTGATGAGTCTGGTCATACTTTGTTATCTGAAACGGATCCTTGCCTGCCTCCTGGAGTGCTGCAAGCTTCTCACGTCTAACCTTTAGTAACTGGTTTACGTCCTGTGGCTTAGCATTTCCGTTATTGTTTTGATTATTCTCAGCCATAATTTTCTCCTATCTATTATCTATAACTTTCTACAATTAACTAACATATTTTATATTTATCCAAACGTTTATATCTCGTAAACAAATAAATATACTCTAATGATTTATTTACTTTCAAAAAGCACTTTATCATGAGCTGTATAATATGTATACCCTACCCACAACAAGTGCTTTTTATATATCATGCTATATCTTGTATTACTTTCTAATGTCTAATATCTTGTACTTGAACTCTCCGTCCGGAGCCTCTACTACAACCTCATCACCAATCTTATGTCTAAGTAATGCAAGTCCAAGTGGTGACTCATTTGAAAGCTTACCCTTAAGTATATTTGCCTCTGTAGAACCTACTATCTTGAACTCTCTTACCTCGTCTGTAAGCTCGTCCAGGAAAGTAACATTTCCACCAAAGCTAACTACGTTAGCATCTATATCGTCAGTATCTATTATCTCGGCGGTTTTAAGTATGGCCTCTATCTCGTCAATTCTCGCCTTGACATCTCTCTGCTCGTCCTTAGCAGCATCGTACTCAGCGTTCTCTGATAAGTCTCCCTGCTCTCTGGCTTCCTTGAGCTTCTCAGCAATCTCAACCATACGGACGCCTTTTAATTCGTCTAACTCATCCTCTAACTCTCTATAACCCTCACGAGTAATCTTGATTCTCTTCTCTGCCATATCGTTCGCCCTTTCTATAGTTTATTCAAAAACTCATAATCTATGAAATTATACATTACATACCTTGTTCTGTCAAGGAATCAACAGCAACTTGAAGAAATCTTTGTCTATGGCAAGTATCTCTCTGATATCACGCTTCCACTGGTCATGATAACGTATATCCTCTGCTGCCACACCATACGCATCTATACCCATCTGACGTGCTATATACACCGCACGATACAGATGATATCTCTGTGTAACTATAATCATTTTCTTCGCGTTGTATTCATTCTTTGCCCTGTACATACTATCATAGGTGGAATATCCCATCGGGTCCTCCACTACTGAGGCTTCAGCCACACCTCTGTCCAAGGCATACTGCTTCATAACCCTAACCTCATCATAATACCTGTCAGTCCGGTCTCCACTCATCAGAAGCTTTGCCGAGGACTGCACGTTATACACATCAAGTCCTCTGTCAAGTCTGTCAGCCAGCATAGCGCTTGGTGTGTCTCCGTTTCTCACCGATGCCCCAAGCACCATTATATAATCTACATCCGTAAGCTCTGAAGCCTGCTCCACCGTCTTTATGTATTTCCTTGTCTTCAACCGTACAACTGCATTTATGCCTAATATAATAACCAGCGCAATAACAATTATAACTAAAATGCCCAATAATATATTTCTCATAAGCTTCAATAATTTTTTCATACAATACTCCATCTGTGAATCGTGCGTTACCTGGCGCACATTAAACAAGAGGTGCTTTTTGCACCTCTTGCATATTACTCTATGAGCCTGTATCTTTCAATTGATTTTTCTAAATTTTCATAATCTTTAAGAAAAATTAATTATTTCTTCTCTGTCGACTTTTTAGCTGCAGGCTTTTTAGTAGCAGGCTTTTTCGCTGCAGGCTTCTTAGCAGCTGTTGCCTTTGTTGCGGTTGTCTTTGTTGCCGGCTTCTTCGTAGTCGTTGACTTCGCTACAGCTTTCTTAGCCGCAGGCTTCTTCTCCTCAGTGTTCTTTGCAGGTAAAGCCTTCACTGTTGCATCCTTGTAATCAAACTTGAATACAAGAGTTGAAAGAGGTGGCAGGGTAACAGGAAGTGCATAGTTCATTCTGTCGCACTTTTCATTTAATGCCTTCACCTTTCCGTTCAGTCTGTTCTGTCCACCGAATTCTTCTGCATCCGAGTTAAGTATCTCCGTATATGTTCCTTCGCAAGGTACACCAACCCAGTAATTATCTCTCTGAACAGGTACAAAGTTGCATATGAACAGAAGCTGCTCCTTAGATGACTTTCCTCTTCTTACAAATGCCACGCAGCCGGACTCGGCATCATCAACCTTTGTCCACTCAAAGCCCATCGGATCATTGTCATTGTAATAAAGCGCGTCATACTGAGTATACATATGATTAAGTGCCTTGACATAATTCTGCATACCCTTGTGAAGCGGCTCATCAAGCAGATACCAGTCGAGACTTCTCGCCTCACTCCACTCCCTGAGCTGTGCAAATTCCTGTCCCATGAAGAGAAGCTTCTTGCCCGGATGTCCGAACATAAATGCATATGCTGTTCTAAGGTTTGCGAACTTATCTACCTCAAAGCCCGGCATCTTGTTCAGCATAGAGCACTTAAGATGTACCACCTCATCGTGTGATATAACAAGTACATAATTCTCAGAATATGTGTATGTCAAGCTGAATGTAAGTCTGTTGTGATTGAATGACCTAAAGTATGGGTCAAGCTTCATATACTCAAGGAAGTCGTTCATCCAACCCATGTTCCACTTATACAGGAAACCAAGTCCACCAAAATCTGCCGGTGCTGTTACACCTGCCCAGGCAGTTGACTCCTCAGCGATAAGATATGCGCCCGGATTTCTCTCCTCCATAACGGTATTTATCTTCTGAAGAAGCTTAATCGCATCGAGATTTTCCTTTCCGCCCTTTTCATTTGGCAGCCACTGCCCATCCTGCTTTCCATAGTCCAGATAAAGCATAGATGCTACGGCATCCACACGAAGTGCATCGATATGGAATTTCTCAACCCAGAAAAGTGCATTTGAAGTAAGGAAGTTACTTACCTCATTTCTGCTGTAATCAAATATATATGTACCCCAGTCAGGATGTTCTCCTCTTCTTGGGTCCGGATGCTCATATAACGGCATACCGTCAAAACGTCCGAGACCGTGCGCATCACGTGGGAAATGTGCCGGTACCCAGTCAAGTATTACACCTATACCCAGGCTGTGCATGTGGTCAACAAAATACATAAAATCCTGAGGTGTACCATAGCGGCTTGTAGGCGCATAGTAGTTTGTAACCTGATATCCCCATGAGCCGTCGAACGGATACTCTGCTATACCCATAAGCTCAATATGTGTATATCCCATCTCTTTAAGGTACTGTCCGAGCTGTTCAGCCATCTCTCTGTAATTATAGAAGCCAAAATCCGAATCCTCGATTTTCTTCTTCCAAGAACCGAGATGACACTCATATATAGACATCGGAGCCTTTGTTCTGCTCACTCTGTCTATCTTCTTTCTATTCTCGATCCACGCGGAATCCTTCCACTTATATGTTGAAAGATCTGTTACGATATTCGCATTGTCAGGTCTTACCTGAGCATAATTCGCATATGGGTCAGCCTTATATAAGATGTCTCCGGATCTGGTAAGTATCTGGAACTTATATACTGCGCCCTCTTCTACGCCCGGTATAAAGAGCTCATAGATACCGGATACAGTCTGAATCTGCATAGGATTGAGCGCACCGTCCCACATATTAAAATCACCAACGACGCTGACTCTTCTGGCATTAGGAGCCCACACCGCAAAATATGTTCCCTTTACGCCGTCTATCGTCATAGGATGTGCACCAAGCTTGTTGTATATCTCATAGTTCTTACCCTCCGCAAAGAGGTATGTATCCACGTCTGATATAAGCGAGCCGAATGCATATCCGTCAGCAACAGTTACCTCTGTACCATCCTGATACTTTGTACGTATCCTGTATGTACCCGGTCTGTATTTCTTCTTCGGGAAATATATACCGAATAATCCCTCTCCCAGCCAGTCCATCTCTTCAACAGACTTGCCTGTCTTCGAAGTAATGAAAACCTTATCTGCATGCGGTCTGTATACTGTCACAACCTGACCATCTCCATATTCATGAAGTCCCAAAAGATGCTTAGGCGCGTTGAGCTTTCCTTCCATAAGCTCATCGTACAGCACCCAGTTAACCCAGTTTTTAAGCTTGTTATTCATTAACCTATAACCTCCACCTCATATTATTACGTCTAAAATTTATGCGGCCTTCCCAGCCATATAAACAGTCTTCTAAGCAGAAGCACTGCCAAAATCAATACAAATACCCATCCTATATAAAGTAGTGCCAGCCCTCTGGCATAATACTGTGGCATAAGCTTAAGCAGTATATCACCTTCATAAAAATACTCATAGCTTTGCTTCACAACCATAGCTCTTATGGCTGCCGTCACGCCACCTCCTGCGGTAAAAAATCTGAATATCTTAAATAACAGAAAGACAACCGCCAGCACACAACCATGTATAAACGGCCCAAATATCCTTCTTTTCTTGAGCTCCTTATAGCTATAGATAAGTCCAATCAACGATGCTATAACCAGCATAACAGCAAATCTGTATCTCCATTTGATACGATTCAGGCACTTGACATTCTCCTTCAAAAATTCCTGTCCCGACAGGTCATAGTCTCCCTTGAAGAAGGCAGTGAAATCCTCAACCAACTGACTGTGCCATACCTCTGCCTGTGCATCGATAATCTCTGTTCCATCATATATTTTGTTGTAGATATATTTGTCACAACACGTCAGACAGAAAGCCATATTTATAACAAAAACCGCTACACATATAGTAGCTATGGTCTGATATGTCGTGTATTTCTTTGCACTTTCACTCATAGCTACATTCTATCATTTTGATTTATCTATGTAAAGTAACCATTTTCGTGTGATTGTATAATTATATTGTTTAATTCATAGCTTGCTAATATGAGTTAT
>CAMALN010000110.1 GCA_945836565.1 uncultured Lachnospiraceae bacterium | reverse complement strand
TCATACTGTCCTGTACGCGCACGAATAGAAACTATCTCTCCCTGATATAGCTTCTTGTCAATTTTACCTTCACTCTCGCTGTAAATCTTATCGAGATTATAAGCCTCACCATTTTCATCCTTTATCATTGAAATAGAATCTGTAATATTTAATCCGACTTCATTATACTGCCTTTCATCCATGGATGCACTTTCATCCAAAAACTCCTCCTTAAGCATCTCAAGCTTTCCACCGGCAGAATACTCTGACAGCTGGTTTTGGGCAGCAATAAATAAAGACTGTGCATATTCATTTTCCCTGTTAAAATCTGCCCAGTCCTGCCAAGCTAAAAGACCCATGACAGATGTAGATAGAAGAATCACCAAAATAGCAAGTACAACTATCATCTCTACCAGGGTAAAGCCCTTATTATTCTTTTTATATGTATATATTTCCTTCATGCTTTTACCTTCGTTCTAGCAGGAACATACGCCATGCAACATATTCTCAAGTCTAATTATCTATATACAACATCGGTATTTACTAATAAATAGTAAACCCCTATTTAAAATCATAATAATAATTACATTTAAGGCGATATTACACCCATTTTTACCCAATAATTATAAAAAAAAACGGACTATTTTGCAATAGTCCGTTTGAAATACATATTAACCTAACTATATTTTTATTCTATAGCAGATGCGCTCTCAATTCCTCTCCGCTCTGTGCGCTCAAGTACGCAGGTGCAATGTCAAACATGGTCTTGCAGCCGCTCATACCCTCCTTGTTCATGCGATATGCTGCTCTTGCACATGCAACAAGCACCGAACCTGTAAACTCAGGGTTTGAATCCAGTGTAAGCTTATACTCTATAACATGTGTATGCTCAAGGTCTGTTCCTGTCTTACCTGTTCTTATAACCATACCTCCATGAGGAAGACCACTGTGATTAGCCTTCATCTCTTCCTCAGTTATAAAATGAACGGTTGTATCATAATCAGCGAAATAATTCGGCATATTCTTAATCTCTGACTCAATTCTGGCAAGGTCTGCACCCTCTTCTGCTACTACAAAGCACTCTCTGGTGTGCTTCTGTCTTGTGGTAAGCTCAGGGTTACTGCCCGAACGTACAGCATCAACTGCTGCCTCTACAGGAATTGTATACTGTCTGCAGTCCTTAACTCCATCTATTCTTCTTACCGCATCTGAATGTCCCTGGCTTACGCCCTTTCCCCAGAAGGTATAATCGCTGCCATTAGGAAGAATTGAATTCGCATATAATCTGTTGAGTGAGAACATTCCCGGATCCCAGCCACAGGAGATAACACCTATTTTGCCCGCCTTCTTAGCTGCTGCATCTACATTTGCAAAATGCTCACTTATTCTCGCATGTGTATCAAAGCTGTCCACTACATTATACATAGACGCATACTCAGGTGTCTGAACAGGAAGATCAGTAGCACTTCCGCCACAGATTACAAGTACATCTACCTCATCCTTCATATCCTTAAGTGCATCGATGCCATACACCGTAACCCCCGGTGTCATTATCTTGACTGATGCAGGATCTCTTCTTGAGAATACCGCAACCAGTTCCATATCATCATTTTGTGCAATCGCACATTCGACACCCTTTCCCAGATTTCCATAACCTAAAATACCGATTCTTATCATCAAATCATCCTCCGTTTTTATCATCATTTTGTATAAAACGTCAAGCCGTACATACAGTGAATATTCTACCACATCAGATAAGATTCAACAAGATATATATGGCATATTATAAACTACTGTGATATAATGGACGATAGCAATTAGAAGTGATACTGTATTCACATATTAGAATATGTCAAGTACACAATTGAAGGAGGAACTACAATGGATTACATATGGCAGGATAGAAAGAGGACATTATTCGGATTACCTATTTCTTTTACAAAATACGGATTAACAGAGGAACGACTATTTATAGAGAGGGGCTTCTTCAGCAAAAAAGAGGACGAGGTTCGTCTGTATAGAATCACGGACGTATCACTTACCAGAAGCTTCCTCCAGAGAATCTTCGGTGTAGGAACCGTACACTGCTGCTCCGGTGATAAGACTCTCGGAAACTTTGACATCTTAAGCATCAAGAAACCACGCGAGGTAAAGGAACTTCTGTCACAGAATGTAGAAGCACAGCGTGATGCAAAGAGGGTAACCAGCCGTGAGCACATCCACGACGAAAGAGAAATCGACTACGACCACGACGAATACGGTGAGATATAATACCTCTAATCACATTACAAAAGGGCCTGTAAATCACAGACCCTTTTGTTTTTTGCATAATACACTTGATATCAGCGAAAAAAATCCCACTTTTTATATCAGCCTCTTCCAGCTTTTCACGACTTCCTCGCAGGCATCCATATCAAGCTCATCACAGGCTGTACATAATCTGTCGAGAAGGTCTTCCTCTTCTTCGGATAATTGATATTTCTTCAGTCTGTCAACACATTCCTCCAATGTAGTCGAATCAAGATTATCAAGTGCTTCCGTAATCTCATCCATAACCGCAATCAAAGCATCCTTGTCCTTTGCCTGCTTCTCTACATTTTCATCCTCCGAAGTTATATAACCGGAGAGAAGTATCTCTATATGCTCATACTCCTCAAGCATAGGCATAGTATTCTTATTGATATATTCTATATCACCGCCCTTTGCCGCCATCTCAAGCTCTTCCGCCATATCTCCAAGCTTTGTGGCACCAATCTGTCTAGAGGAGCTTTTTAGGGCATGTACATTTATGGTGTATTCCTCCCACTGTGCATTGATATAGCTCTGCAGTATAATTGATTTTGTCTTAGGTATGCATTTGTAATAATTATTCAATACATTCATATATGTACTGCTGCTTCCGACAAGTGATATTGCCTTCTTAACATCCAATCCGGGAATAGATATCTCCTTATCCTTGTACTTTTTATTATTCTCGATTTCTTCCCTGCTTAGCATCTGAATCTTATCGGCAGGAAGCCATTTTTTTAGCATATCAATCAGGAGTGTCAATTCTACAGGCTTTGGCAGGAAGTCATTCATGCCCTCCACAAGGAACATTCCCTTGGCCTGCTCCATGGCATTGGCAGTAAGAGCAATTATAGGCACATTATCATAGCTGGGATAGAATCTCCTTATGATATGTGTAGTTTCTACACCATCCATCTGAGGCATCATATGATCCATAAATATAAGGTCGTAGTGCTTCTGCTCTATCATGTCAACAGCCATCTTACCACTTATTGCCGTGTCAATCTTCATCCTCATAGGCCTCATCAATCCAAGTGCAACCGTGAGGTTAACCTCATTATCATCTACTACAAGGACCTCTGCATCCGGAGCCACAAAATCAACATCCACAACCTCGTCTTCATCTGCGCCCGTGTTTACATCCTCATGATTAAACAGCTTGATAAGGTTATATCTGTACAAAGGCTTTTTAACCAGAATAATATTTGAAAGCTCATAGCTATGATTCTCATCAAAGCTTTCAAGAGCTACTACCGTAATATCAGGATTATCACGTATCTTATCCATGGCTGTGGTTGAAATACGAGAAGCATCGATAAACAGATATCTTAAATCACCCGTAAACACATCAAAAAGTGCAATCTCATCCTCTATTATCACACATTCTCCGCCTAAATTATGGATATCCTTTTCGAGCTGCTCACGTACATAATCGTTCTTTACAAATATTGCAGCCTTAATGTCATCTGTACATTTTACCTTTTCCGCTTCCACCTGTCTCATGGCAAGCTGAGGTACAGTTATGGTAAATGTACTTCCCTTTTCATACTCGCTCTCAACATTTATAGTTCCACCCATAAGCTCAAGCAATCTCTGTGAGATAGCCAGACCAAGGCCTGTACCCTCGATTTGTCTGTTTCGTTTGCTGTCTGCCTGCTGGAATGACTCAAATATTTTTCCAAGTTCTTCCTTCTTGATACCTATACCTGTATCCTTTACGGCGATTTTAAGCTCATACTGCATAGGGCCCTTCATCTCACACTGTGCAGATATCTTAACTGAGCCACTCGGGGTGAACTTTACGGCATTATTTGCCAGATTAGTGATAATCTGCTTGATTCGAACATCATCACCCATAAGCTCACCAGGCAAATCTCCGCCGATATCTACTATAAGCTCAAGGTTCTTATCCTTTGTTCTGGTTTTTATAATATTTACGACATCATCAATAATTTTTATAGGTGAATATTCAACCATGGTAATATCCATCTTTCCCGATTCAATCTTAGAGAAATCGAGGATATCATTTATAATAGCCAGAAGCGTTCTGCTGGAGCGCTTAATCTGGGATATATATGAACGTGCATCGTGAGTCAATTCCTCTCTTAATGCCATATCAGCCATTCCAACTATGGCATTCATAGGGGTCCTTATCTCGTGGCTCATATTTGCCAGAAAGTCCGATTTTAATTTCGTCAATGCCTCAAGCTCTGTATTTGTCTGCATTACTGCATATTTGTTCTTTGCTATATCGGATATGATGCGTGATATCTTATCAACTGTCTCTATAGCTTCATTCACCTTTTCCTCCGGAACCTCTTCAAGCTTCAAAGAAGCCTCATACAGCTTCTCCTCATCTATATCAAGCTCCTTGGCAAGCCGGGCAATCCTGTCTCTGCTCGGACGCTCATCACATATCTGTCCTCCTACTATAAAGCCAAACAATTCTCCATCCACGCTTATCGGTGCAGTAAAATCCAGCAATCCCGCATGACATCTGTATGCCATGGCCTTGCCGTACTTGAGTGCATTTTCTGCATTGCTGCAGTCGCATGCATCACACCTTCTCTTACCCTCCGGAGACTGCTTGATACATTTCTCACAAAAATCGCTTAATTCACAGGCATCAGTGAGGTATTCTCCGTCGTAATTAGATATACCTGTAGCAATCCCGCTCTTGCTTATAAAGAGCTCCTGCATCTCCTGCAATATATATGAGTCTACCAGTTCCGTTAACTTAGGTTTATCCATTGCTTTCCTCCATTATCTTGGCTACTATATATCTAAGCTTATTCCTGTCAACCGGTTTAAGCAGATATCCCTCCGGCTTAAGTGACAATACCTTCTTCACCTTTTCGGGTTCAGATACACCGGTAAGGAATACTACAGGAATTCTCTTTGTAGATTCACTTCCCCTTATGATATTGAATACATCCGCACCACTTTGTCCCGGCATCTCATAATCAAGCAGAATCAAATCCGTAGTCTTCTTGGTCAGAAATCTAAGTGCTAAGCTACCATTTATGGCTGTCGCAACATTGTAGGTATCCTCAAGCTGTTCCCTGATAAGCTTTAACATATTCGGATCATCATCCACGATAAGTACATGCTTACGTCCACACTTTTCCTGTTCCTCTTTTTCACGTCGTTCTTCTTCAGCTCTTCTTTCTGCTTCTTCTTTAATTCGTCTTCTCTCATCTATATAATCATCTATTGCAGTAATAATAGCTGCATTTGTAAGAGGTCTCTTCAGTACAAGGCACTCTGAAATATCCATAAGTGATTGCAGTTCTTCTATATCCTCCTTGTCTCCGATAATACAAAGAACAATATCATTCCTGTCCAAATTACTCCTTACCTGCGTAATAAGATTAGCTATCTCCCGTTCCTGATCCTTAATACATAATATGAAAATATCCGGTTCAAATATTCGGATGTGACGAGTAACATCCTTTATCCTGAGAGAAGTAGTGATACATCTGAGTCTGTCTCCCAGATGTGTAAAAAGCTCATCTATTATTGCATTCTGTGAACCTGCAACCAGTGTATTATATCTCATAGCATACCCCATTTCCTCTGTAAAAATTGTTTTATTCTTTGATAGAGAAATTCTTCAAGTTTTCCTATCGGCACGTGCTTGCGCGCCCTTTGTTCTATACATCACAGTTACATTTTACTATCTGACCGAATTTTATACAATACTTCTTTTT
>CAMALN010000109.1 GCA_945836565.1 uncultured Lachnospiraceae bacterium | reverse complement strand
CCAAGCTGATGTTGGAGCAAAAAATTAGCCACGGGACCTGTCCCCGTGGCAAATAGAAAGGGAAGAATGCAATGTCAGGATTAAATTCATACAATAAGGCGCAGGGGGAGAAATATCGTTCGCCTGAGGCTGTATATGATAAGTGGATACGCATACATAGGAATATTAATAAATATACTGATGCGGCGACAATGATGGAAAGCGTAAAGGAAGCATTTACTCTTGTCGAATGTATAATGAAGAATATCCTTGCCGATTATAGAACAAAGTATGAGGCGTATGGTACGTTTGTTCCGGATTCGAGGGCGACGTATGTATTCCATTATCCAACAGGGGATATTACAATAGATTTTGCTGATTATTCGGCTTATGGGATGACAAAGTATTTGAGGGCTATTGGCTATAGGCTGCCCGATGAAATAGATGAAACAAGAAAGCTTCGTAATTTTGTTGCGCATAATCTTGAGACAACAACAGTTGATTATTTCAAGGAAAATATGAACTATGACTCAACTGTTATGGCGCTGAATAATCTTGGTCATTGCCTTGTTTCGCTTGGCATGCTAAAGCCTGAGAGCATTGTGCCTTCATTTGACGATTTGAGGATAAAGGAAGGCGATGTTATTGGTCTTTCGGATGAGTTTAATGTTGAGAGGTTTATTGCGAAATCCGGAACGGCGAGAGTATACGCAGGAACGCATAACAGACTTAATAGAAAGGTTGCCATCAAGGAGCTTATTCCAAAGATGTTCTCGGAGCTTTTGATAATTAATGAGAGGGACCTTCTTGTTAGTCTCAGACATCAAAGAATTCCAAACATATATGATGTATTTAATCAAAATGGCACCTTCTATATTGTTATGGATTATGTGGATGGTGTCGGGCTAGATGAGTATTTAAAGACTCATAATTGTACTATGTATGAGAAGCTGAAGCTCATTTATGACATTTGCGAGGTGACAAATTATCTGCATGCGACGATGGGGATGGTTCACGCCGACTTAAAGCCAAAGAATGTCATGGTGGATGGAAATGGTAATGTCTATCTTATCGATTTTGGAACAGCACTTGATAAGAGAAATCCGGAGCTTGTAAGAGGCTTTAGTGCAGGATATACTGCACCGGAGGTCTCCGCCGGTAAGGATATAGATTACAGAATAGATATTTATTCGATTGGAGCAATCATGAAGTATGCATTTGCAAATGAGCTTGCAGATGCGAAAACGAAATATAGTGAGAATGCTGAGAAAATAAATCGGATTATTACGCGCTGCATGGAGCATGAGCCATATGCGAGATACAATAACGTTGTTGAGATTCAGTCGGAGATAAATGGAATAGTAAATAATGGCACGGTAAGTCTTGGTAAGGTGGCAAAGCCTAAGAAGCAGAGAAATGTATTTCGTATTGTTTTATACATAGTGTGTATTCTTGTTTTGGTAGGGTCATTTGGACTGAGATTCATATCTTATCTTGATGAGAGGAAAGCCGGTAAGGATACAAATACAACAGAGTCATCCGGCAGTAAAGCTGCTGTTGATGTATCTGATGAAGAGGCGCTTACTGCCTTCAAGGAGCTTGAGCAGAAAGCCTTTGTGGCTCTTACCGAAGGAGATGAGGATGCTTACGTAGAGCTCTTTAGATGTAACAAAGAAGGTGAGGAGATGTTGCGAGAGACATTTGCAGCTAACTACGCTTCTATGAAGGACATATATGATGACTGCGATTACATAGTTGTAAGTAATGAAAATGGCATCTGCTATGGATGCGCAACAAGAACCTTAGTTTCGGGCGAGGGCATGGATGCCCGTTATGAGCGAAGAGAATTCACGTATCAGTTTACATATAAGGAAGATGAGTGGAAGTTTGATATTACATCACCTGATGGAATTGTTGCTGAAAGTAACGGACTTGAGAGGGCTTATGACAGCTTATCGGAAGCTTTTAGGGATGCAAAAGATTCGGGAAGGAACTACGCACTTTTATGCGGGCAGAATTACCTGTGGATGGACCAGACACTTGTATATGAAGGTATGGTCGACGCAAGTGTAGTGGCGGCAAGCCAGTTTGCAGACGGCTCTGTTGAATTTGTTATTTCGATAAAGAATGGAATGAATAAGGCACAGAAGATTAACAGCTGTAAGGTGAGCCTTGCCATGTCCTCTGATGATGAGGTGGTAAATGAGATTGTGACAAATTATGAGGCTGATATAAATGTTGATATTAAGGAAAAGACAAGCATGCTTGTTACTGTTACCGTACCGAAGGAGAATGTTGAGAACATCGCCGCGGTATGGAAGAATGTGAGGGGAGAAGTGAAGGTGGAATAGGAGTTTTCGACCACACTTAATTCCCCACCGCAAAAAAATCCTTCGTACTTCGTTGTACTATACGTACATACTAATGAAGTACGGAGGATTTTTTTATGGAAATTAAACTTACATATATTGATACAGATAGAACCTATATGCAGAATTTATCATCATTCATTGAGAATAATTACAAGGGTCAGATAGTCCTTGATATAAGGCCGGTTACAGATATTCCGGCTCTTGATGCTGACTCCTTTGATGTGCTCCTTTTAGGAGGTGCACATGCTCCGGCTTCTATTCCTGCAAATAAGCTGTTAATTCTTGATATGGCAGATAACGGTAATCATATCAACCGTTACCAGAGACTTGATAATATCATCAAACGTATTATTAAGCTCTGCAACACAGCTATTGATGCAAAGAATCTTGATGTCATTAAAGCATTTATAATCGAGAATTACGATCTTGCAAAGATATCAAATGACCAGCTTAAGAAGATAATCAGCAATATAGTAGATGACAATACTATTGGTCTGTACATTCCTGACGCGACAAAGGAATCCCTTAAATACCAGGTGTACAGCTCGATAAGAGGTCTTGGTATTCTTGATACGATTCTTGCTGATGAGAATGTGACCGAGGTTATGATAAATGATTATAATAGGATTTTTATTGAGAAGGACGGCTGTTTAAGGAAGTATGAGGGACCGTTCTTTGAAAGCCCTGAGCAGCTAAATGATATTATTCAGAAGATTGTTGGTAAGACGGGCAGGGAGGTTAATAAGAAGTGTCCGATTGTTGATACAAGATTAGAGGATGGCTCAAGAGTAAATGTTGTGTTATCACCGATATCACTTAAGGGTGATGCAATTACTATTAGAAGATTTCCAAAGGAACCAATGAATGTTAAGAAGCTTATTGAGTATGGTTCGCTTACACCGGAGGTAGCTCATATATTAGAGTGTCTTGTTAAGGCAAAATATAACATTGTTATTAGTGGTGGTACCGGTTCCGGTAAGACAACATTTCTGAATGCGATGTCAAACTTTATTCCAAAGGATGAGCGAATTATTACTATTGAGGATTCAGCCGAGCTTCAGATAGTTGGAATTGATAATCTGATAAGCCTTGAGACAAGAAATGATAACGCATCGGGAGTTGGCGAGATTACAGTAAGAAACCTCATTAAGACATCTCTTAGAATGAGACCTGACAGAATTGTTGTTGGTGAGGTTAGAGGAGAGGAAGCACTTGATATGCTGCAGGCCATGAATACAGGTCATGATGGAAGCCTTTCTACAGCGCATGCTAATTCAAGTGCGGATATGATAAGCAGGTTATCTACGATGGTGCTTCAGGGTGCGGCAGGCCTTCCGCTTGAAGCGATAAAGCAGCAGATTGCATCAGCAGTTGATATCATAATTCATTTGTCAAGACTTAGAGACCATAGCAGAAGGGTCATGGAGATAAGCGAGATAGCCGGTTACAAAAATGGTGAGATTATTCTAAATCCACTATATGTATTCAAGGAAATAGAAAGTGACCGTGCAGATAAGGTTGAAGGTAGATTAGTTAGAACAAATAATCCTCTTATACATACAAATAAGCTTGTGGCAGCAGGTATAAGGGATGTGATTTAAAAAAGGAGGTATCACATGAAGCACAAGATAGATTATAGCAAATATAGAATGAATGCCGGTGAGATATTTGTAGGGTTTATGATCGGCTTTGCCATTTCATTTTTATATGTAAATGTTATCCTTCACAAGGCAGCATTTGCAGCAATAGCCGGAGCTGTAATTGGATTTGTTTATCTGATTTTCTATAAGAAGAAATGCATGGAGAAAAGACGCAGCCTGATAGTAAAACAGTTCAAGGATCTTATGGAGTCGCTTGTTGCTTCTTATTCTGCAGGCGGCAATCATATAAGTGCATTTGAAAATGCATATGCCGATATGGTAGAGCTTCATGGTGAAAATGCCTGTATAACAAAGGAAATTGAAGCAATTAATACAGGAATTGCAAATGGTATGACAATAGAGTCGTTGCTTAAGGATTTTGCAAGACGAGTAAACCATGATGATATATCAAACTTCGTTGACGTATTTGTCGTTTGTATTAGACAAGGCGGGGATATGAGAAAGGTATTATATGATACGCGAATTACCATTATGGAGAAACTTGATATGGAAGATGAGATAGCAGTGCAGCTTCGTTCAAGCTATAACGAGTTTCTGATTCTTACAGCGATTCCAATTGTAGTTGATGTATTTATGCAAATGGATAGCACAATGAAGGCTACAGGACAATCCGGCGTAGGCGTTATATCAAGATTAATTGCTGTTGCATTATGTGTTATAGCATACACAGTTGGAAAGAGAATTATTCATAGGGTTGCAGTTATATTTGAGTAGGGAGGTTTGCTTATGACAGCGATAACTAAAGCTATATTTTGTACAGGCATGGTGATGGCCGTTATATGGATATTCATGTATATAGTCAATATCAATAAATTCGATAGAGAGATAGAGAGCGCACCGAAGAAAATGTATCTGTCGATTGGAACATTAATTATAGGCTTTTCTTTTATAAAATACTTCCATGTCAAATTCGACAGAGTAAAGTGCGGAAAGCTTATTAAGAAGCTTTCTAGTCTGTATGGCGAGCTGTATGCGAATTATTATCTCTATGTTATTAAGGCAGACAAAATCGGAATTATTTATACAGGCGTTATGCTTGCACTTATTGTAACCGGTATTTTCTCATCTGCTGCCCTTGGTGTGTTAGTTATGATATTTGGAGGACTTGTTATCTGGAATGAGGAGCGTTCTATAGATGAGCAGGTGGATTACAAGAAGACAAAGATGGTTAGTGAGCTTCCGGTTGCAATATCGAAATTAACTCTTCTTGTTGGAGCAGGTAAGACACTTAGAAATGCCTGGGAGCAGACAGCTGTTGATGGCGAAGGCCTTATCTATGAGGAGATGAGAAAGGTTGTTGAAGACAAGGCAAATGGTGCTACGGACGAGGTAGCATTTGGAAGCTTTGCTAATCGTTTTGAGGATAAAAACCTTAAGAAATTTGCAGTATCAATGGTACAGAATCTGCAAAAGGGTGATGCAGAGCAGATTAAATTCTTGAAGGAAATGTCAAATGAGATGTGGGATACAAAGAAGAAGCTTGTTATGAAAAAGCTTGAGGATGCTAAGTCGCTTATGATCCTGCCACTTTTTATGATTTTCATTGGAATACTGATTATGATAATTGCTCCAATGCTTGGAAGTGTCGGTTCATTCTTTTAGTGACAGAAAGGATAGCTTATGAAACGAATAATAAGAGATGAGAGAGGTTCAACACTTATAGAAGCAGCAATATATTTTCCGATAATAATTGTACTTGTTATTGGCATGGTAGTTGTGGCCCTGTTTAAGATAGATAAGATGATGACTCAGGCATGCATGTCTGAAAAGTCTGTAGAGATTCAAAGCACATATGATGATCCAAATGAGGATGGCAGAGAGTATTACTGGATATGGAATAATCCGCCATCCTATAAGGATTACTATATGGAGAATTCCATATTTACCTGGACACAGCCAACTGAAAAGCAATATGCGTATGGTGATAAATATAGTCCGTGCTGGTTACTTAAGTTTGATTATCGTGTGACTA
>CAMALN010000108.1 GCA_945836565.1 uncultured Lachnospiraceae bacterium | reverse complement strand
CGGTGAAGTAATGAGTATCTGTACAAACTTTGAGGGTGGTCTTATGAAGGCTATCCGTTCATTGGAGCAGCATGTAGAGTCACTCAGAGATTATGACTTTACAGGTCTTGACGATGAGCAGTTAGAAGAGCAGTTAAAAGTAGTAGATGACAGAAGAATCTGGGTTATAGCAGAAGCTCTTAGAAGAGGATTTTCTTATGAGAAGATTCATGATATTACAAAGATTGATAACTGGTTTATCGATAAAATAGCAATCATCACAGAGATGGAGCATGCTCTTGAGACTGAAGAGCTTACAGCAGAGCTTCTTAAGGAAGCTAAGAGAATTGAGTTCCCTGACAGCTTCATCGCAAAACTTACAGGTAAGAAAGCAGAAGAGATAAAGGCTTTAAGAAAACAATACGGCATCTCTGCCGGCTTTAAGATGGTTGATACATGTGCCGCTGAGTTCGAGGCTACTACACCATACTATTACTCTACATACGGAGTGGATAATGAAGTTATAGAGACACATCCTGAAAAGAAGGTATTAGTATTAGGTTCAGGTCCTATCCGTATAGGACAGGGTATCGAATTTGACTACTGTTCAGTACACAGCACATGGGCATTTAGAAATGCCGGATACGAGACAATTATCGTAAATAATAACCCTGAGACAGTAAGTACAGACTTTGATATCGCAGACAAGCTTTATTTTGAGCCACTTACACCGGAAGATGTAGAAAACATCGTAGATATAGAGAAACCGGACGGAGCAGTAGTTCAGTTCGGTGGACAGACAGCTATTAAGCTTACAGAAGCCCTTATGAAAATGGGAGTACCTATTCTTGGTACAAAGGCTGAGGATGTAGACGCTGCAGAAGACAGAGAGCTTTTCGATGCTATATTGGAGCAGTGCGAGATACCTAGACCGGCAGGTCATACAGTATTTACTACAGAGGAAGCTATAAATGCAGCTCATGAGTTAGGATATCCTGTACTTGTAAGACCTTCATACGTATTAGGAGGACAGGGTATGCAGATAGCTACATCTGACGAAGAAATAGCTGAGTTTATGGAAATCATCAACCGTATCGCTCAGGATCATCCGATACTTGTAGATAAGTATCTTGTAGGTAAGGAAATCGAAGTAGATGCTATATGTGACGGAGAGAACATCCTTATTCCGGGCATAATGGAGCATATAGAGAGAGCGGGAGTACATTCAGGAGACTCTATCTCAGTATATCCTGCACAGTCACTTACTGATAAGACAATAGATACTATAGAAGAATACACAAGAAGACTTGCTATGGCACTTCATGTAAAGGGTATGATAAATATCCAGTTTATAGTATGCAATGAAGAGGTATATGTTATCGAGGTTAACCCTCGTTCGAGCCGTACAGTACCATATATCAGCAAGGTTACAGGTATTCCAATCGTTAAGTTGGCTACAAGAGCTATCATTGGCGAGAAGATTACTGATATGGGTTACAAGCCGGGACTTCAGCCAAAGGCTGATTATATAGCTATCAAGATGCCTGTATTCTCATTTGAGAAATTAAGAGGTGCTGAGATTAGCTTAGGACCTGAAATGAAGTCTACAGGTGAGTGTCTTGGTATAGCTAAGACATTTGAGGAGGCTCTTTACAAGGCATTCCTTGGCTCGGGAGTAAACCTTCCAAAGCATAAGAAGATGATTATCACAGTTAATGATGCTGATAAGAAGGACGCAATCACTATTGGTAGGAGATTTGAAAAATTGGGCTACGAAGTATATGCTACAAGAAGCACAGCCAAGGTATTGCAGGAGAACGGCGTAAATGCTATCAGAGTAAACAAGCTGAATCAGGAATCACCTACAGTTATCGACCTTATCTTAGAGCATAAGATAGACGTAGTTGTAGATACACCTACACAGGGTAGAGACAAGACAAGAGACGGATTCCTTATCAGAAGATACGCTATCGAGACAGGAGTTAACTGCTTTACATCATTAGATACAGTAAATGCATTACTTACAAGTCTTGAGAGTAAAGCAAAGGACGAGCTTACACTTATAGATATCGCTACAGTTAAGAACGCGTAAATACACATAATCATATTAGGGAACACATATGATAAACAGAAAGACAGTACTGGTAAAAACTGCACAATTTTGCAAAAAGCACCATTTTAAGGTAAATACCATAGTGGTGCTATTTGCCATTATTATACTTGCCTCATATTTTAAGGATTTTGTCTGCAAAATATTAGGTTATGTTTTTATGCCTGTAAGAAAGGCAGCAGAATTTGTACTGTCTTGTATTGAAAAACCGGTTTCAAGTATCAGTGGATTTTATTTAAAACACAGAACTGCCGTTTTGAAGACGGAAGCGGTAGTTTTTTCTGTGTGTTGTCTTTGTTTGTATATTATGGATGCCAATTTCATGAATGATGTATTAGGAAATGGCGCCGATATGACAGAGTCAGCCGGTCAGGAAAACCATGGATTTGTTATTACATACGATGGTACACATTATGTCAATGGAACTAACAGATATAATCAGGACAGCCCTGTAACAGAACTGGCTGTGGAAGATGAAGAAGAGAGTACTACAAATCAGAGTAAAGAAATAACAGAGAATAATGAAGCAGAAAAAGACGAGTATGATATTTACTATGTTAAAATCAACAGAGTAATGAATACTGTTACGATATATACAAGGGATGAAAATGGTGAGTATACAGTTCCGTATAAGGCCATGAGATGTGCCGCAGGCAAGGGGGAGAATACACCATTAGGTACATTTACAATAGGAGAGTCCCAGAGTGACAGATTTTTATTTACATATCTGTCCTACGGTGCCTATGGTCAGTATTGCACCCGTATTGTGGGACCGATATTATTCCATTCATCCACATATGACGCATTGAGAAAGGATTCATTAAGCGCAGAAGATTATAATTTACTGGGCAATGGAGTATCTCACGGATGTATCAGACTTACAGTAATAGATGCAAAATGGATATATGATAACTGTGCAGCAGGTACACAGGTATGTATATACGATGATGCTGCTTCACCGGGACCATTGGGCAAACCGGAGACTATCAAGGTGCCGGAAGGCACTTTGTGGGACCCTACAGATACAGACCCGGCTAATCCATGGAAGGATGCGAGACCGGCTATTACCGGAGCATTAGACAGAGTGGTGGAGGACGTAGATAACTTTGACATTATGGAAGGCATTACAGCAGTGGATTCCTGTGGAAATGATGTGACAGATAAGGTGGTAGTGGAGGGAGAATATAATACTTCTATCCCGGGATACTATACTGTTACATATAAAATTACAGATGCAATAGGAAGAAGCGACGAGAAAACAGTGACAATCACTATAAAGTAATGCAGGATTATGGGAGTATCAGGTATGAAACAATCCTATTAGTTCATATAGATAAAAAGGAGGATTTGCAAAATGGAAAGACAGAATGCATGGAAAAAATACAAAGGAAAGCAATTAAAAGAGATAGAGTCCTTAGCTAAAAGCTATAAGGACTTTCTTAATAATGGTAAGACAGAGAGAGAATGTGTTAAAACCAGTATTGCCATGGCAAAAGATGCAGGCTATAAGGATTTAGCAGAGATTATAAAAAAGGGTAAAAAGCTTGTGCCGGGAGATAAGGTATATGCCGTAAATATGGGAAAGGCTGTAGCTTTATTTAATATAGGCACACAGAAGCTTGAAAAGGGCATCAATATCCTTGGAGCCCATATAGATTCACCAAGAATGGATGTTAAGCAGAATCCGTTATATGAGGATTCAGAATTAGCATATCTTGATACACATTATTACGGTGGTATTAAAAAGTATCAATGGGTAGCTATTCCCCTTGCAATACATGGAGTAGTGGTTAAAAAGAACGGTGATGTGGTAAATGTAGTAATAGGTGAAGATAAAAATGATCCTGTGGTATTTATTTCTGATTTACTTATTCACCTTGCAGCTGACCAGTTGGAAAAGAAAGCAGGAAAAGTCATCGAGGGAGAAGCTCTTGACATTATAGTGGGCTCAAAGCCTTTGGAAGGTGAAGAGAAGGACGCTGTGAAGGCCAATGTCCTTAAGCTGTTAAAAAAGAAATATGATATGGAAGAGGAAGATTTCCTCTCGGCAGAATTAGAGATAGTACCTGCCGGTGATGCCAGAGACGCAGGTATTGATGAGAGTATGATTATGGCATACGGACAGGATGACAGAGTATGTGCATATACTTCACTTAAGGCATTTCTGGATGTGGAGAATGTGAAGAAAACAGCATGTTGTCTTTTAGTGGATAAGGAAGAAATAGGCAGTGTGGGAGCCACCGGTATGAGATCCCGTTTCTTTGAAAATACACTGGCAGAGATTATTAATCTGACTGAAGAGTACAGTGATATTAAGCTTAGGCGCGCATTAGCAGCATCGAGAATGTTGTCATCAGATGTAAGTGCAGGCTATGACCCTTCATATGCATCATGCTTTGATAAGAAAAATGCGTCATTCCTGGGCAGGGGTATTGTCTTTAATAAATTTACAGGATCCAGAGGCAAGTCCGGTTCCAATGATGCAAATGCAGAATATATGGCTGATATCAGAAAGATTCTGGATGAACAGAGTGTATCATTCCAGACTGCAGAGCTTGGCAAAGTAGATGTAGGCGGTGGCGGTACTATCGCATACATTCTTTCACTTTACGGAATGGAAGTGATAGATTGTGGTGTGGCAGTATTAAATATGCATGCACCATGGGAAGTAACAAGCAAGGTGGATATATATGAAGCCAAGAGGGGCTATGAGGCATTTATCAGGTTTGCTTAAATTATTAATCTAAAATAAAAGGATTGCAGTGCATCTTAATTTCCTGCAATTCCAATAAAGGCTAGGTATCGGAGGGAAAATTATGAATTATACTCAGGCAGCTGAAAAGCTTGAAAAATATGGACAAACACATATCCTAAAGTACTATGATGAATTGACAGAAGAAGAAAAAAAGGAGCTCCTAAAGCAGATAGAAGAGACAGATTTCAGCGTGTTGTCCTTATGCAAAAAGGGTGGAAGCGAAGTTAAAAAGGGTAAGATCACTCCCCTTGAAGCTATGCAGTTAAGTGAGATAGAAGCTAATAGAGATGAATACTTCAATGCAGGTGCAAAGGCTATAAAGGACGGTAAAGTAGGCGCAGTACTTTTGGCAGGAGGTATGGGTACAAGACTTGGTTCAGATGACCCTAAGGGAATGTATAATATCGGAGAGACTAAGGATGTATTTATTTTCGAGAGAATTATCTCAAATCTCATGGATGTGGTAAACATCACGGGCACCTGGATTTATCTTTTTATAATGACCAGTGACAAAAATCATGAGGCCACAACAAAGTTCTTTAAGGAAAAGAATTATTTTGGATATGATGAGTCTTATATTAGATTTTTCAAGCAGGAGATGGCTCCGGCAGCTGATTATAACGGAAATATATATATGGAATCAAAGAGCCATATGTCCACATCGCCAAATGGCAACGGCGGCTGGTTCATATCTATGAGCAAAAGCGGCGTATTAGATGTGGTAAAGCAGGCAGGAATAGAGTGGCTCAATGTATTTGCTGTGGATAATGTATTACAGAGAATTGCAGACCCTGTGTTTGTAGGTGCTACTATAAAGAAGCAGTGCGCAGTAGGCTCTAAGGTTGTAAGAAAGGCAGCTCCGGATGAAAAGGTAGGAGTAATGTGCCTGGAAGACGGTAAGCCATCCATAGTAGAGTATTATGAGCTTACAGAGGAGCTCATGAATGCCAAGGATAAAAATGGCGACCCTGCATATAATTATGGTGTTATACTTAATTATCTTTTCAGCGTGTCTAAATTAGAGGAGATAATGGAAAAATCAATGCCATTACATATAGTGGAGAAGAAGATACCATATATAGATGAAAATGGAAACCTCATAAAGCCGGAATCACCAAACGGATATAAATTTGAGAGTTTGGTATTGGATATGAT
>CAMALN010000107.1 GCA_945836565.1 uncultured Lachnospiraceae bacterium | reverse complement strand
AATTTATACTAGCTTACCACATTTTGGGTTGACACTCAATGTTATATGTGTTAATCTTATCAAGTAAATACTGTGAAGAGGAATATTAGAGATTTTGATATCTTCAGAGAACTGTCGGTTGGTGTGAGACAGTGTTGGATGAATCTTGAACTCGCCTTGGAGTAGCCGGTTGAACGGTGGCATTTGCTAGTAACATTTGCTATCAGTAGACACGGACGGAACCTAACCGTTACTGTAGGAGGATATAAGGCTTAGTTTAGATGAGATAAGCCCGTATCTGTGAGAGGGCATACGTTAGTATGAATTAGAGTGGTACCGCGCAGAACTTGCGTCTCTAAGATGGAGGCACAGGTTTATTTTTTTGCACAAACCACCTTCACATAAATCACAGATATGCAATTGCAGTTTGTTATTTTGTATTAAGGAGGTAAAAGAGTATGAAGAATTTCGAGCATTACAAGCGTGGTTATTATATGCCACCTGTTGTGAGCACAAACTGGGTAAACAAGGAGTATGTAGATAAGGCACCGGCATGGTGCAGTGTAGACCTTAGAGACGGAAATCAGGCACTTATCGTCCCGATGAGCCTTGAGGAGAAGATAGAGTTCTTCAAGGAGCTTGTTGCTGTAGGCTTTAAGGAGATAGAGATTGGCTTCCCTGCTGCGTCAGAGACAGAGTATGAGTTCTGCCGTACACTTATCGAGCAGGATTTAATACCGGATGACGTTACTATTCAGGTTCTTACACAGGCGAGAGAGCATATTATCAAGAAGACCTTTGAGGCGATAAACGGTGCGAAGAATGCGGTTGTACATTTATACAATTCGACCTCGTATGCACAGAGAACACAGGTGTTCAAGAAGTCAAAGGAAGAGATATTGAAGATTGCTACCGATGGCGCAAAGCTTTTGAATGATATGGCAGCGGAGTATGGTGTTACATATCAGTTTGAATATTCTCCGGAGAGCTTTACGGGTACAGAGATTGATTATGCATTAGAGGTATGTAATGCGGTTATAGATATATGGAAGCCGACAAGCGAGAGAAAGGTTATAATCAATCTTCCGGCTACAGTTGAGATGTCACTTCCACATGTGTATGCCAGCCAGATAGAGTATATGAGCAACAACATGCATTGCAGAGAGAATGTAATTCTTTCATTACATCCGCACAATGACAGAGGTTGTGGTGTGGCAGATGCAGAGCTTGGATTACTTGCGGGTGCTGACCGTATAGAAGGTACCTTATTCGGAAATGGAGAGAGAACAGGTAATGTTGATATCATAACCCTCGCCATGAATATGTTTACACACGGCGTGGATCCTGAGCTTGATTTATCGGATATACCACGTATTACAGAGGTTTATGAGAGACTTACCAGAATGCACGTATATGAGCGTTCACCATACACAGGTAAGCTTGTGTTTGCGGCATTCTCCGGCTCACACCAGGATGCTATCGCAAAGGGTATGAAGTGCAGAGAGGAAGACCCGGACGATATGTGGACAGTGCCATATCTTCCGCTTAACCCTGAGGATATCGGTAGAAAGTATGACGGAGATGTTATCCGTATCAACAGCCAGTCCGGAAAGGGCGGTATAGGATATATCTTAGAGCAGAAGTATGGCTTTAATTTACCGGCAAAGATGAGAGAGGATCTTGGATATACGGTTAAGGGTGTGTCTGACCATATGCATAAGGAGCTTTCAGCTGAGGAAGTGAATGATATATTCATGAATGAGTATGTGAATGTGGAGAAGCCTATAAAGCTTCTTGAATGTCACTTTAAGCAGATTGATGGAATAGAGACAGAGATTACAATACTGGTAAATGATGTTAAGAAGGTTTATCATGGTCATGGAAATGGCAGACTGGATGCTGTAAGTAATGCGATTATGAAGCATTTTGACATCAAATTCTCTTTAGTTACCTATGAGGAGCATGCTCTTCAGGTAGGGTCAAACTCTCAGGCATGTGCATATGTAGGCATAGTTGTTGATGGTGATGAAAAGGCAACCTGGGGTGCAGGTATCAAGACAGATATTATAGATGCGTCAGTATTTGCACTTATTAGTGCGCTTAACAGAACACAGAGGATACATAAATAATCATATAATATGACTGGAAAAGATGCGTCAAAAGATTGCATCTTTTTTAGTTGTATTGTGTGTCTTTTTGTGATAATATGTACACGTATATTATTGCCTTTTGTAGATATTTTACATAGGCAGGATGAGTAATGTAGGAGGTCAAAGGGTATGCTTTTTGTAAAAACTGAAGACTTAAAGTATGGTATGCGTCTTGCAAGGCCTATATACAATAAGTCCGGCGTATTGCTGTATGAACGCAATACCAGGCTTACTTTACAGGGCATTGAAAGTGTGAAGAATTTTGGCCTCATAGGATTATATATTTTGGAGTCTGCGGAGCCGGTTCCGCCTATGACAGAGGAGGATTTGGATTTCGAGCGTTTTCAGACCATGGCAGTATTTAGTGCCAGAGAAGAGCTCGATAATGTTATAGCCGGCAGAGTACCTCAGAATCTGTCCAGACTTGTGAATGCCATATATGTGAATTATGGCAGACTTGACCATAAGATTTCGTTTATGCAGAATATTCGAAGTACAGACGACTACATATATAAGCATGTGATAAATACTTCTATTCTGGTTGCACTTATGGCTGCGAATCTTAATTTTACCCGTAGTGAACAGGAAGAATTGATTACTGCTGCATTGATGCATGATATTGGAAAGCTTATGCTTCCAAATAAGGTCAGGGATAAGTGTGATGATTACGACACGAACGATTTGATTATAGTCAAGAAGTTTCAGAATGATGGCCTTGGCTTGCTTAGACCCGAGGTTGGCATAGACAGTGGAGTCAGGCGAATTATCAGCCAGCTTCACAGGATGGAGTATGGGGATGGAAAGCTTGATGACGGAAAGGCACTTAGGAGTACGAAGATTATCAAGGTTGCGAATCTCTTTGATACTATGACCTGTATGAAGCTTCAGGGAGAGACACTTTCAGAGATAGCAGCAGTCAAATACCTGCTTCTTAACAAGGATGAGTTTGATGAAGAGATAGTTTCAGCACTTATCAAGAGTATCAAGATTCTTACTCCGGGCGTATGTGTTGAGCTTACCAATAAGGAAAAGGGTCTTGTAATAGCAGAGAATACACATAATATATTACGACCTGTAGTGTTGGGCTTTACTACGAATAATGTATATGATTTGAGCAACAATGCAGTATACAGAAGATATCAGATTGTTGATATTATGAAGACTATGGATAATCGAATCAAGGTTGATCAGGAGACCTTGAATGAATATCTGAACATGAAAAATATAAGATAGTTTCAGAAAGCATAACAAAAGCTACCGATTCGTTGGTAGCTTTTTTGTTTGGCAGGTTATATCTAATGAGCTTCACACGTCTTTTTATTTAAGCAGTCTCGTAGTGCTTCGGCGATGGAATTTGCAAGCTGCATTACGGTATATAATCTGGTGGTTTGGAGAACGCTGTCATGACGTCCGGACACATTTACTATACCTGTTATAGAGATGTCTCCTATTATGGGTAGCTTTTTATTTACACCCTTTCCGGGCTCCATAGGACAGTCGCTTACTGTGATAAAGCCCACGTGGGCAGGGTTACCCAGTGCTGCATCTATGGCAATGATGAAAGGATTGTCGTAATTTCTATGGATATATTCTATGGTATCCTTTAAGTTAAGTGCGTGTACAGGGGCATCCAGAGTACCGTAGATATCGTAGCTTATGTTGAAGTCTCGAAGCTTCATGCCGACAAGAGGTCCTAAGCAGTCACCGGTTGCTCTGTCGGTACCTATGCATAAGAAAACCGGAGTAACTGCTTTGCCCTCGAGACCTGCAAGTCTGTTGTGCAGGCAGGTGCTTAATTCGTAATTCAAATTTGTGTCGGTTATATCAAAGTACTCTGTATTGCATTGCTTGGAAAATGGATTAATCATACAGCTCACCTTTTTCTTTACTACAATTAATTTATGCAGGAAGTATTGCCAAGTTGTAAAAAATGTAATCACGAAATATGGAATATAGTTAAATTCTTCTATCGACAGTATTTGAGTTGTCCTTGTTTTATCAGGTGGTAATATCTATACACGTTGTAATAGATATTTGGACAAGGAGGTAGCTATGATAGAAATTATCTGTGATAAAAAGGGTGAAGAAAAGAATGTGGAAGGAGAGACAAATGCATCGGGCGAGGGGTTTAAGCTCCCGAAGAATATTCGTCAGGTGGGAAGCCCGTCAGGCAGGATAAAAATATATATTGAGGATTATGTAGTTACATATCTTAATTATATTGCAAGACCCGGAAATACAGATGTGAGAGGAGCTATACTTGTAGGAGAAAAGAGACAGACTGAGCAGGGGGAGACGCTTTTTATAAGCGGTGCCGTGGATGCTCAGAATGTAGAATTCGATATGGAGGAATGTGAATTTTCTCAGGAAATATGGTCAGATATCTACGAGCAGATAAAGGAATTTTTTCCGGAGCTTTCGGTTGTGGGCTGGTTTCTGTCGCGAATGGGATTTTCAACAGCTATAAATGCGCGGATAGAAAAGCTTCATATAGAGAATTTTCCGGGCTCGGACAAGGTGCTGTATGTGAGCGATTCACTAGAAAGTGAGGACGCATTTTACATATACGAAAAGGGACAGATGGTAAAGCAAAAAGGTTACTACATTTATTATGCTAAAAACGACAGGATGCAGTCATATATCATAAAGCAGAGAAAGGAAGATATAGGGGAAGAAAAGAGCGACATCAAGAGAAAGGATGATGAGCTTATTAAGAATTATCGAGAAAAGAACAGGCAGGCTATGGAGAATAAAAGCTATAACTTAAGCCTGGGATATGTCGCAGGAGCATTTCTTTCTCTTGTTGTGCTTGCGATGGGTATAACTATCGCAGGCAATTATAAGAAGATGCGTAATATGGAGGTATCGATTAACAGACTTGAAATGACCGCAGAGGCAGGCGGAAATAATGTACAGGCAGCAGATGCGGTTGTCACTCCTCCTTCAACAGATGCTATAGATGCTATGAACACAGAGGAACAGGTGCCGCAGGAGAATACCCCTACAGATGTAGCACAGACTTTGGAGCAGGGCGAGAACACTGCAGCTTTGGACCCGACTACAGAAGCATCTACAACAGCTCCTATAACAGAGGCTACAACGCAGGCTGCAGTTGAAACCGGAAATGAAAATTCAAGAGTAGTATATAAGGTTAGATATGGTGATACCTTATCCTCAATAGCTGAGGAATATTATGGCGATATAGCATATGTTTCAAATATTGCACAGGCAAATAATATAGGCGAGGATGGGAAAATTCTTGATGGACAGGAGCTTGTGCTTCCTGATATACCTTAGCTATAACAAATCCGGGATAGATATTTGTATAGCATTATGATAAAATATTCTGACAGAAGGTATGACTTACATTTTGCGAGGATATATTGGTTATGAATAGGAAAGATCGAGAGATAAACGAAAGAAATCAAACAAGGGTAAGTAAGAGTAATGTAATATATGTCGAATCCGATCCTGAGCTTGCAGTGAAGAACCAAGAGAGGCAGCAGGCTTTGGCGCAGAGAAAGAGAAGGATAACATTGCTTGCGTTACTGCTCGCTTTGCTGGGGATAATATTTCTTGTTTCACTTAGATATAAAAGATACAGAGGATACAGGATAGTAGAGAGTGTAGCCACAGATTATGAAAATACATCTCAATATATAAGCTATGCGGACAATCTCCTGAAGTACACCGCAGCGGGCGTATCGTATATCAATTCAAACGGAGATACTGTATGGACGGCGGGAATAAATATGAATGCCCCGATAGCGCAGGCTTGCGGAGATTATGCGTTAGTTGCAGACAAGGGCGGAAATAACGTGTGTGTTTTTTCGAAGAGTGGGCTTGTAAGCAGTGTGACTATGCCATACAGGATATGTGATATAGATATAGCGAAGCAGGGTGC
>CAMALN010000106.1 GCA_945836565.1 uncultured Lachnospiraceae bacterium | reverse complement strand
AATTACTGCTCCTAAGCCATTTTTTGGGTATGCTTCGCCACTCCGGCATTTCTGCCGGATTATTTCCCAGTCTATAACATCAATATCCCTAAACGCGACGAAGCGACGATTCAGGTAATATCGAATTTCTAAAAATTCCAAATATAATTCCCGCCTTACAACAGTTCAGCATGACATCCTCCGTGGCGAGAATGCATGCTGTGTTGTAAAACCCACTAATTTATAAGTCTGCAATTACTTAACAGTAAATACTATTGTCTTTGTTGTAGCCTTATAGTTAGCTGTAGCTTTTGTAGTAACTGTGATTACAGCCTTAGTACCCTTCTTAGTACCCTTCTTAACTGTAATTACACCCTTTGAGCTTACAGTAATCTTCTTGCTGTTTGACTTGTATGTAACCTTAGCATTAGCCTTAACACCCTTTACATGCAATCTGTATTTCTTAGAAGCCTTCTTTACTGTTGAAGCCTTTACAGAATTAACACCACTAAGCTTGTAGCTCTGTGCTGCCTTCTTTACAGTAAAGCTTGTGCTCTTAGTTCCTGCATAGTTACCCTTGAATGTTACGGTAATCTTTGTAGTACCTGCTCCTGTACGGTATGACCTTGATAATGTATAATCAGTGCCCTTAACAAGAACCTTAGTACCATCCTTAACTACTACATTAGCAGTCTGCTTCTTTCCGTTATATACCTTAGAAGCTGTTGTAACCTTAACACCGTCAGCTGACTTAGCAGCAATCTTGTATGTCTTAGTTGTTGTACCCTGGTAAGCACCCATACCTGTAATTGTTACTGTATATGTACCTGCCTTAGTATTTACGTTGCCTGTTACTTTGTAGTCTGTACCTGCAACAAGAACCTTTGTGCCATCCTTAACTACTACCTTAGATGTCTGAGCTGTACCGTTATAAGTTAAGTCTGTGGTTGTAACAACGGATTCAGCGATATTCTTCTTAGAACCTGATGGTGTTGCAGCAAGAACTGTAGCAGGTGCAAGAACAGCAAGCACGAAAAGAATAGCTAAAACCTTTTTCATTGTCTTCACTCTATCTCCTCCTTTCCACATCCATAAAAAGAATTAATAGTGTATATGATAAACGGTATGTTTGCCACGAAGCATCCCGAATTATCCTTTTTTCCCAGCCTTTTTAATTGCCTTGTTATCTGCCGCGGCAGCTTCAGCCTTATATTCATAGCCATAACCATAGTCGCTGTAATATTTGCCGTATTTGCCATATTTGCCATATCTGCCATAACGCTTGCCATATGCATGGCCTGCTGTTGCTACTCTGTTGAGTACTACGCCAAGAAGCTTGCAGCCTGATTTGTCTATCTGCTGCATAGAGCTTCTGATAAGGCTCTTTGGTGTCTCACCACTTCTTACTACAAGTATCGCGCCATCACACATAGATGCTACAAGTGCGGCGTCTGATACGCTTCCAAGTGGTGGCGAGTCAATTATTACATATCTGTATTCCTCTGACAGCTTATCGAGAAGCTCCTTGAATCTTGCATCCTCGAGAAGTGCTGACGGATTCTCTAATATATTAGTACATGGTACTATGTAAGCATTTTTTATATTTGTCTCGCATATAACTTCATCATACTCTGCCTGACCTGACAAATAATATCCAAGGTCCTTGATATCGCTGTCAGAGTTCATATGATGTCTGTTCTTAAGTACTGATTTTCTAAGGTCTACGTCAATAAGTACAGATGAAAATCCTGCCTCTGCAAGCATCTTCCACAGATTAATTGCAACTGTACTCTTGCCCTCATTAGGCATGGAGCTTGTAATAAGTATCTTCTTTGTATTCTTGCCACAGAACTTGATATTAACACGAAGGCGGTTCATTGCCTCTTCAATTGCATATGGCATATCCTGAAATTCTACATTTATCTTATTCATTATTTATGCCTTCCTTTCCTGTAGCCGTATCTTGCATATGAATCATCTGCCCTGAATCTGTCATTCTCCGGAATTGTTGTAAGTGGAACAAGTCCAAAGTATTTCTCCATATCCTCAGGGGAATGGATTGTGTCATCCATAAGGTGACCAATTATTATTATAATACAACAGATAAGAAGTCCGAGCATTCCGCCAAGTATTGTGTATTTTAAGTAGCTTGGACCTGCCTTGTGGTCTGCAACTCGTGCAACCTGTGCTATATTAGGTGCTCTTGTGCTCATGGTATCAGGAAGATACTGTGCTGATATCTCAGCAAATGTATTTGCAATGTCACATGACAGCTGAGGGTCAGTGCTTGTTACCGTAATGTTAAGGACACGTGTGTCGGATGGATTTGAAATAGAAATCATCTGCGCAAGGCCTTTGTAATTCATATTAAGATCCATCTTGTCTATTACCTGGTCGAGTACCGGATAGCTGAGCATCAGCTCCTCATAATCTGATGTAAGTGAAGAACCTATATTAAGGTCAGCAAGGTTTACTACTGAATCATCTGATGCTGAAACTATATACAGCTTAGCTGTCGACTGGTATGTCGGCTCTATCATAAAGTATGAGTATGCGTTGAATATTACTGCTCCAAGTAAGAAGCAAAGTACTATGTAGTGGAGCTTGTCAATAAGCGCATACATAAGCTCCAATAAATCTATCTCATCATCTTTTTTATCGTTATTAAATGATACTACTCTTATATTGTCCATCTGGTTTGCTGTAGCATTTGCCACTGCCTTATTATCTCCTTGAGCCATAATCTTCTCCTATTCGTACTTTCTATAAAACAGCTCTAATATGGCCGCTTCTACACTTTCTTCATCTGCCGTCATCTCTGCGTATTCCAAATCGCCAACCTCACTTGTCCCTTCTATATTAAGCTCACCGTCATCTTTATCTTTTAACATAAGAAGTGCGAGCTTGCTGAACTTCTGTGAGGTTATATTTGTCACCATGTACTCACCGAGTGAGTCGTATATTGTGACGGGATAGTTGGCATTCTCCTCGCATTTCTGCTTCAGCTTAAGCTTGAGGTCTGCCATATATGCTGACTGTCTTCTCATTCGTGACTCATTTGTCTCATCATCAACGTACCATCTGCTATGTACAAAATCGTAAGCCTGTTCATCTGTAAGTGTTATTGTCTCGCCCTTAACAAGCGATGGGTTTATGTTTGAGAAGTCATCTTCTATTGTTACAGTAACGCCACCTGCAAGATTATTGATGATGGTTATTGCACCCATGTTAACGGCTGCGTATCCGTCAATCTTCTGTCCTCCAAGGAAATTCGATACTGTCTTTACCACATTCTCACAGCTTATCTCCATGCCGTCGCCATTCTCATGGGCAAGGGCGAGTATTGCTGTTGATGTTCCGATATATGTTCCGTCAGGTTCTAAGGAATCCTGCTCCATCAATATATTTCTGTTGATATTGAGTGTCTTGTAGGTGCCAGTACTAAGGTCCCTTACTACAAGCATCACATAATCACATCTTCCTGCTCCGCCGTAGTCTTCTACCTTTTCTACTTTGCCGGGGTTATCTATACCCATGAACAGGTACGTTTCAATATTCTTCTTCGGAACATATTTCACGCCGTCCACTTCTATAATACCCTCGGGCGTCACACTGCCTGAGGTTCTCTCAGTCTTTGGCGTGTAAGTCGGCATAAGTGCAACAAGAATAAATACCATTATTATGATAAGTACACCCGCTGCAATTCCTATCTTAAGTATTATTTTATTTCTTTCTGACCTTGTTAATTGTCTCTTTGACATAAGTCATACCTCTTTAGTGCAGGTGTTAAACCATGGTTACCTGCTCTGTCATGCCACGAAGTAATTCTGAGCCTGCTTCAGGCCATTTCTTCTCGCATACGATTAGAACACATAATATAATAAACAATAATATGCTAAGTGCTATTGCAATTTTCTTCGACATGTTATCCTCCTGTTATGATACCGGCTATAACGGTCTTGGCCCGGTTGGGTTGTGGCCCATTATACGCCAAGTATACTTGCTCCAAGCTTGTCAATCTTATCAAGATATTCTCTTCCCAGCTTGTCTTCTATTATATCTCTTCCTTCGCGCAGGTTCGGCGCTCTGTGATGCATTCCATGGCAGTCGCTGCCTAGCAAATGTGCCTGTCCTTTCTTAAAGAGCTTCAGAACACTGTTTCTGCGTTTTGCATCGATAAGGCTCTCTGCATTTATCTGTATATATACAGGCATCTCAAATATTTTCTTTATATATGGCTTATTCCACAAAATACCCATATATCGTTCAAGGTGGGCTAAAATGATTGTAATCTTTCTTTGATGTATAAGATATTCGAGTTCGTTAATTACACTCTCATCCCATTTGGTAAATGGAAGCTCTAAGAGCATTGCATTCGTACCCTCTATAAGAAGCTGACTAAGTTTCTCAGCCTTTGATATGCCTTTAAAGAATGCAACCTCTGCACCGAGGAGCAGCTTCGGCATGTCGTTGTCATATATCTCCATCAGGTCCTCATATGCAACCTCACGGTTATTTACAAATGTATCTACTCTGTCTTTATCAGCATAAAAATGAGGCGTTGCAACTATTATTTCAACACCGGATTCTTTCAGCTTATTAATCATGTTGATTGATGTCTCAATATTTCTACTACCATCATCAATTCCCGGCAGGATATGTGAATGGAAATCAAACACTGACATTTGCTTCACCTCTTCTCCCACTAGTATCATTTAATTTTATCAAACATATACTAACGTGTAAATGATAAAATCTACGTATTTTTGGGTATTCAGTCAATTAAAATGTATATTATGCACAAATTCTGACAACAATAGACATCCGCGGTGTTTTTTCATTGTATTTCGACGGATTGTGAAGATTTTATTGAGTCTGGTTTTGGTAGTTGAGGATGGTTGTTGGCTTACGCCGGACGGGTGTTTATTGAGCCTGGTTTTGGTAGTTGATTTGCTCGGTTTTTATTAAGGAGTACCTTATTAGTTTATCCGAGTCAAGGTCTTCCTTGTGCATATCAACAGCCGTTATCTGATGATTATCATACGTCGTATAGTAGTATAATCCTTTGTCTGTATTACAGCAAGAGGTATATATTGTTATTTCGTATTTATCATCGCCAACGTTACAGCAGCCTCTCTGCTGGTCAACAGAGCCTAATATGTGAAAGAACTGGCTTACGCTCTCTTCCTCCGAATCTCCCGACAACGAATTCATCTTCGTAAATGCCACCCTTACAAATCTTGACTGTGAAGACAAATCTCCCGGAAGTCCAATTGCACCCATTCCTCTGCTGTATCTGCTAAGTCCAAGCTTACTGCTAAAGCTATTTACAGGATCCTTTGGCGAAAGGCTCATATAATTATTCAGAGCAAACATTTGCTCCTTAAATGGCGGATTGTTCGTAAGAACCCCTACCGGATTATCATATACATTTATCCCATCCTTCGTTGACTCAACCGTAATCGCCTCATCCTTGTCCGCAATTATCCAGTGTAGCTGCGCAAGTGGCAGCTTATCGCTGTAAGGCTCATTAGTGATGTTAATATTCGCAAGCTTCTCTCTTGCTTCCTTAACACTCGCACACTGCCTTAGTATCCACGGAATAAACTCGAACTGCGCAACATTGTCGCGTCCTTCCTCCTTCTCCCTATAATACGCGTTCCCCACGAAGTTAAGCCCTGCCATACCGAGCCCCACCTCATTTATCGCATCATAATACAACGGATAGTCATCCGTAACATACGCCATCCCAATAATCGCGTAATTTTTAGCCACGGGGACAGGTCCCGTGGCGAATCTGTATGTCAAGTTGTAATTTCTTGGTGTTATTACAACCTCATCTCCGTATGAGAATTCGTAATCAAGTGTTCTTCCAAAGTAGAAGTCTTTGGTCTTGTATGTCGCTGCCGTACACATATCATTTTTCTCCTTTATAGGTGATATTAGCCACGTTAGCCACGGGGACAGGTCCCGTGGCTAATTTTATTATGTTCTATTATGTAATTTTAATACATTTTACAGATAACATCAAACTTTTTCTGTAGTGAATTATTTTTAAGGATTGTTTTCGCCATGGGGACAGGTCCCGCGGCTGAAAATTCGC
>CAMALN010000105.1 GCA_945836565.1 uncultured Lachnospiraceae bacterium | reverse complement strand
CACTTATCTGATCGGCGATTTTTTTTGCCACGCTTTCGTCCGAAAGCTGTCCCATACCGAACAGTACTGAGGTAAACCCTCTTCCATTCGCACTTATATCGATATATCTGAGCCATACATTCTTCAATTCCTGATATATAATTTCCTGCTGACTGGCAGGCCTTTTTTCATATTCATACAGTCTTAAACCATGAATAATCTCAACTGCTAATTTTTTCTTCTTCCCACCGATATCCACGCTGTCACTTTCGGATATGTACTTAAGATTCATGATATATCCCACAAACGCATCATTTCTCGGTTTTCTCCTTCCGTATCTGGCTATCCATAGCTCCTCTCTGAGAATATCCTCCTCTGTCTTTGGATTTGACATATGTTCATTTAGGATTGTCTGTCTTTTCTCCGGATTTATCTCAGAATAGAATTGTCTGCTCCACTCATTTTCTATGTTATTCATATCTATACACCCTTCTGCATTTCACAATATTATTCTACAGCCTTCTTCCGACCGGGCTTACTTTGCTGCACCTGTATCATCAATGATATATTCCTTTATATTTGAAGCATCCACCTTCTTGTAGGACAGTATAATATATTTTTCGTCCTTAAAATCATAACCTGTCAATGAATTTCCTTTATATAAATCAACTGCCAGCTTCGCCATCTGACGTGCCTGTCCTTCCTTATCATTGTAGACCGTTCCTTGAATTTGCCCCTCTTCTACGGCTACAAGCACATCACTAAGACCATCTATTCCAAATATTATAGGTCTTTTCTCTTCAGGATATCCCATGCTGTCATACGCAGCTACCGCCCCGAGCGCCATTTCGTCATTGTTTGAAAGCACAAGTTCTATCTCTTCACCATATTGCTCTATAAGCTGCGTCATCTTATTCTCAGCCTGTGCGCGATTCCAGTTTGCAAACTGATAGCTTAGCTTCTCCAGCTTTACATTATTATCCATCAAGGTTTTAACCACACTATCAGTTCTGATTATAGCATCCTGATGTCCTGCTTCTCCCTCCAGCAATACATATTGTATCCTGCCGTCACCATTCTTGTCACAACCTTCATCCGCATGTATAACATCAGCTGCTATTTCTCCCTGCATAATACCCGACTGTTCTGCATCTCCACCTACATAATACATCTTATCCCATTGCATAAGATCCTCACGAACCGGCTCTCTATTGAAAAAAATAATAGGAATGTCTTCTTTTTTCGCCATCTCTATAATCTTTGATGGTGCTGTTCTGTCAACCAGATCCACACATAGCACATCACAACCGGCGTCTATCATACCTTCGACTACATCATCCTGCACAGACTGGTCATCCTTACCATCTCTTACTGTCATTATAATTTTAAGGTTCTCATCCTCCATTTCCTCAAAATAATGCTTGAGGCAATCTGTAAGTGCATTTATAAATGCATCATCCTGTGTATATAACACGACTCCGACACGCATAGTCTTTTGTTTTTCATTATTACTCTTGCCACATCCGGTAAGTACAATGAGTATCATAAGAAATAACATTATCGTCATAATTATATGCTTTTTCATATAAAATGCGTTCCTCCTACTCATACGTATATAAAAACTTCTGGGTTTCTTCTGTAAATATGTCCTCTTTTCGAAGCACTACCGTATCTATTACGTGGTCGTCCGGTTTATATACACTACCCTTAAGCACCTTTGCAATCTCATCTACACTGTCATAGCCCATACCATAAGCATCCGCCATCACAAGGCACTCCATCCTGCCTTCATCCAGATAATACACACTTTTTATGCTGGTTCCTATTCCATACACCAATGTATCGTTATTAGCTATACTTTGCTCTCTCTCGCATAGCTGTACCAATGCTTCATTATCCAATACCGCTAAATAATCAACCTCAGCCTTCCACTTAAGAATATCCATCACATTATTATCATATCCGGCATTTATCTCCCAGCTTATCACACATCCTGAATCAGCGAGAGCATCCTTCAACCCCTGCTGCCTTTTCATAGTACAGTCTGTCTCTAAAAGACCACCTACAATTCCGAGAGTTTTTCCATTAAGGGATGCCCCATTATCTTTTAATATCTCTTCTCCAAGCTCATACCCCATCTTGTAATTATCCGGCATAACCTTTGTCAGAGTCGAAGCCGCATGGATATTCTCAACGATATTCTCTGTAAGCGCATCATTTGCAACCAAAATAACCGGTTTTTGATCGGCAAGCTCCGTAAGCATTTGATGTACGTCATATCCCGGTGCAGCCTGAATTATAAAAGCATCTATATCATTATCCAGTTGCTCATTAATGAGATTTTTCTCCTCTGTACCATTTTCAATTTCATCGGTATTACATATTATCAAATGAATATTATATGTATCAGCCGCCTGCTTAAGTCCATTTACAAATGCATTCCATTTTTCATCACCGGAATTATCTATGATAACCGCAACCCTTTTCTGCGGCTTCTCACTGAAGAAAATTCTACTTGCAAAAAAGATTGCAATTGCCGCCAATAATATTTCCGCTATAAGAAAGGTTAACTTATTCTTCTTCATAGTGCTTATCCTTTCCATATCTTCGATTTCTCTAATTCTTCACAGTTTTCTTTGTTATAAGGAACTGCAGGCAGATGTACTGTAACCTTTGTGCCCACGTCTGCTTCGCTTTCTACCAGCAAGCCATATTCCTCTCCGAACATAAGCTGAATTCTCGTGTGTACATTTATCAGTCCTACACCCGAACCATGCTTTGGCACCTTCTGATTATCCACGAGAATGTTCTTCACATCTTCCTCTCTCATTCCCAAGCCGTTATCTTCTACTGATATGTATATATCCTTATCCTCTATCACACCGGACACAATTATCCTTGCATCCTCATCCTCATCCATATCCCCTACTCCATAGTAGATGGCATTCTCAAGAATAGGCTGCAATATAAGCTTTACCGTACAGTAAGTAAGAATTTCAGAATCTATATCATACTCTATGGCAAACCGTTCTTTATAGCGGTGCTTCTGTATATTCATATAGCTGCGACAATGCTGAAGCTCATCCTCTATACTGATAATAGTCTTACCCTTTGAAAGGCTTATACGAAACAGCTTCGCAAGCTCTGATATCATAAATACCGCGTCCTCGTTTCTGTGTCCCTCTATCATCCAGGTTATCGATTCCAGAGTGTTGTATAAAAAGTGCGGATTTATCTGGCTTTGCAGAGCATCCAGCTCACTTTTTCTACGTTCATTCTGCTGTTCAACTATCTCCTTCATCAAAGCTTCAATCTGCTCATAGGATTTTTGAACCGAACGCCCCAGATGTCTGATTTCCGATGAACCGCCTATATATATGCTTGGTTTCTCCCCCGCTTCATAAGCCTTGACAGAATCATCCAGCTTAAGAATAGGGCTTGAAATTTTTTTTGATACAATTTTGTTTACGAACAAAATCATCATAATCAGAATTATAACTATGGTTATAATATAATACCTGAAACGAATTAAAGTCTCATTCTTTGCATCTATCGGAATAACGCCAACTATTTTCCAACCAGTATATGATATGGTGCTTATAATAAGCTTTCTGTTTTCTCCATTTATTCTGTCCTCATATATTCCATCTTCATATGAAGCTACTTCCTCATTATTTTCTATAAACGTTCCGCGATTAATCTCGACTGTATGTGGATGATATATAATGTGTCCGTCACTGTCGCACAGGTAATAATACTGTCCATTATTATCCCTGTTTATCTTCTCAAGCATATCAAGAATTCCTGAATATTTCATATCTATGAGCAGTACGCCATTTCTGGGTGTTCCTCCATCTATAATGTCTACACTGCGGCTTAGTGATACTACCCAATGATATCTTGAGGCATCATCCCTGAATAAATTCTGAATGTGTGGAGTAGAAAAATGCATATTTTCAATCTCCTCCGTTGCCGAAGTAAACCAGTTCTGCGTAAGCACATCCACATTTTCCTTTTGCGAGGTTACCGGCTCGGCAGCTATAAGCTTTCCGTTATTATCATACAAGGCTATACTTTGTAGCTTATCCTTATTCATCTCATAAAACAGACTTAATTCCTGATTGAATTCCCGGCTTGACACATCCTGCTCCTGTATAACATTATAGCTTATGGTGTTGGAAATCTGTCTCATATTCAAAAGGTAATGCTCTACCGAATATACAGTACTCGTAATAAGTGTATCGGCCGCTTCTATCTCCGCCTGTTTCATCGCCTTCTCATAACGGGTATACAAAAGTAACCCCATTGCTATAGATGACACAATAGTAAGCAGGGTAAGCACCGACATTATTATGGTTTGTATATCGTAGTTTTTCCTTGTTTTAATATTCATAAGCCTTTATTTCCTTGTATGTTCAGTTCGATACTTTGAAGGCGACATGCCGAATTTTCTCTTAAATACATAACTAAAATAATTTGCATCCACATATCCGACATGCTCCGCAATCTCATAGCTCTTTTCATTCGTTTCGATAATCAGCCTCTGAGCCTGCTCCATACGATATTCTGTAAGATATGGTATAAACGCCTGCCCTACCTCTTTCTTAAATACTGATGAAAAATACGAGTTCGACACACCTAATCTCGAGCACACCGAATCAAGCGACAAGTCAGGATCCTGATAGTTATCTCTCACTATGTTCTTTGCTTCTATAATAAGATGCCGCACAGACGAATTTCTAGCATTTTTTAGCTCATCACTTATTGCCAAAGAGACATTTATTATCCAATTCACCAGAGCATTCTCTTCCATTTTAGGAACAGACTCATATGGGTTTCTGATATCACCTGTGTAATCCTCAAACTTCAGATAATTGTTGGAGCAAAATCTGTACAGGTTACCCACTATCTCCATAGCAACAAAATTGTACTGTGTAACTGTCGTCGCATTTTCCTTAAGTATCCGCGATATATTATATACGGCAATTTCGATATCTTCTCGCACACCCAAATGTATTGCCTTGAACAAATCATTCATCCTGATATCATCAAGCTGCATGGAAAGCTCCTGCCCCTTTGGAGCAATATCTCCGATATAAATTGACCTCTTAGTTCCGTAGATCACACGATATGATACTGCTTCTCTGGCTTCCTCATAGGACGTGTTTATATCGATAAACTTCTCACACGCTTTTCCTATACCTGCAGTTACAACTGCACCAAGGAATCTGTCTGCCCATCTGCAGAACCTGTCACAGTCATCTGTAAGCTGTGATATATATTCTTCCGATTTCATTTCAACTATCATTATTACGTTTCCAAGGTATGTAAAAATGCTGTTCTTCCATTTGTCCGCAAATCTTTCACTTACCTCTCTTTGAACCGACATCGTAAGCAATAACGGACTTATCTCATCCGGAACTTGATTCTCCGAGGTATGAAATACGACACAGCAAAATGCCGGTCCCATAAGAGATATCTGATATGCCTGAAGATATTTTTCAAGCTCCGCCTCTTGAACTCTTCCTTCAATTAACGAACAAAAGAAGTTGTTCTGAAGCAATGGCAGGGATTCCATATAATATCTTTCAAGCTTCTTTACATTTAATTTTTCATCCCATTCCTTATCCAGATTCCCCTTCAGACGCTTCAAGCAATCCGTAAGCTCATTTGAATTAACAGGCTTTAATACATATTCTTCTATCTCGAGATGTACCGCCTCTTTGGCATATTCAAACTCATCAAAGCCTGTCAATATCATGATTTTTATGCCTGAATTCTCTTCCTTCAGCCTGCGCGATAGCTCCAATCCGTCCATATATGGCATCTTGATATCTGTTATAACCACATCCGGCTGAAGCTTCTCGGCTATCTCCAAGGCTTTAACTCCATTTTGAGCCCTTCCTACAACCTCAAATCCAAGCTCCTCCCAATTAAGCTTATGCTCAATCGCATCCACTACCTCTTCTTCATCGTCCACCAAAAGTACTTTATATCTCTGCATTTTTATGTCTCCCAAACTTTTACCCTTATATACGATAACTTTACAGTTGTATATCTACAATAATGTATATTTTATCATAATTCAAATAGGTAATAAAAGAG
>CAMALN010000104.1 GCA_945836565.1 uncultured Lachnospiraceae bacterium | reverse complement strand
CGGAAGCATCATATAAAACAGAAATGTTACCGCAAGCAATCCAATATATGCAAATGACGTATAACCCATTATCTCATCCTCGTTTAATTATCTTCCTGTAATCTTGTTATAAGTGCATATATAGCCTCAACAGTTTTAAAGTTCTCAGGCACAACATCAACAGGTGAAATCTCCACATCAAATTCATCGCAGATTTCCCCAACTAAGGTTACAATTGCAATAGAATCAAGTAATCCATGACCAATTAAATCGTCATCACCTTCAAATGTTACTCCTGGTTTAACTTCTCTCATAAGTGCTAATAATTCTTCCATATCTCATATCTCCTTTAAACACTATATTTAAAACTTCATCTTAAATAACTGCATACAATTTATATACTCTCGTAATTAGCCTGTAGCCATTTTCTGTCAATCTTGCCATTTTGGTTATGAGGCATACTCTTTATTCTCACAATAGCATTAGGCAGCATATAATGAGGAACACGCTTACCGATACCTTCGATAATCTCCTTCTCATCATATTTCTTTCCCTCATAGACAAATACGATTTTGTCCTTATCTGCATCGAATACGGCCGCACATGCTTTTATTCCATCAAGTGCGCCGGCTGCCGCCTCAATCTCACCAAGCTCAATTCTATAGCCCATATGCTTTATCTGGAAATCCTTTCTTGTAATATAGACAAGCTCTCCATACTTGTTATATTTAACAAGGTCCCCTGTTTTATAAACAAGCTCAGGATATTTATCATTTAGCGGATTTTGTACAAATGCCGCCTTTGTCTTATCCTCATTTCCATAGTATCCCATAGCAACAAAGGAGCCTCTCGCATATAGCTCACCCTCTCTGCTAAAGCCATTTTCATCTATTTCAAATGGATTAACCAATTCACCGGCATCATCGAGTACAAACACTCTGCAGTTATTGCAGGCCTTTCCCATCGGAAGCGGTTCATCATCAGCAAATTTCCTGTCAACCACATAATATGTACATATATCAGTTGTCTCTGTTGGTCCAAAGAGATTTGCAAACATTGCGTCAGGCAGATTTTCAATCCAATAGTTAAGCTGTCTTGTAGGCATTACCTCTCCTGCAAACAAAACCTTCTTTAGCTTATCAAGCTTCGCATACTGAAACATCTTCCAATTTGCAATAATGCAAAGTGCCGAAGGAACCCAGTAGATAGTGTTTATGTTTCTTTCATTCATAAATTCCATCAGCTTAATTGGGAATGAAAATAAAGTCTTTGGAATAATCTGCAACGTAGCCCCGCTCTTTATGGTGCTATATATATCAGAAACTGACATTGAAAAATAAAACGGCGTCTGATTACCAAATATTGTATTGCTGTCAATTCCAAAGGTCTCTGTGTACCATGATGTATAAGAAATAACATTTTTATGGCTTACAACTGCACCCTTTGGTACACCTGTAGAACCGGATGTAAATAACGCATATACAGGATCAGTATCAACCATAGTACTTCTAATATATGAAAGTTTTTCTTCACTAATATCATTTATATCAGGTGCATCTTCAATTAAGATAATAATTCCATCATCACTAAGCTTCAGCTCTTTTGCTGTTTCAAAATGCTCCTTATCAGTTAAAACTGCCACAGGTGATAAAGCTTCAAATATCACATTAACTCTGTCTGCTGGCATCATCTCATCAATCACAACATAAAAGCTTCCGCTATAAACAACACCCATAAATGCTGCAAGACTAAGTGAGCATTTATTCATCAAAACGGCAACAGGTCTTGCAGTCTCGTTAGGCAAACCAAGCTTAGAAATAATAAGGCTTCCGATACATTTAGCCTTATCCTCAAGCTCCTTATATGTAAGCTTTGTATCTGCGTCTGCAATTACTGTTTTATCAGGGAATAATCTCGCCGACTGTTCAAGATATTCTAATACATTCTTCATAATTCATAATAACAAGTGTAACTAAGTCTCTTAATATGCGCTTGCTTTTCCTCTCTTTATTTCAGATTTTCCATCTAAACACAACAAATTATAGTCTCATGTAAAATAAAATCAATAAATATGACCTATATTTAAGCTTTATTAATCCGATTTATGTTTTGATTTCATAAGCTAAGTATGTTAGCTCTTATCCTGTCTTAGTCTAACTCATATATGTATATTAATTGTATCTATTTTGTTACAAAAGGCATTTCTTTTTCTTAAGGCAACCTTAGTATTTTTTGTAAAAAGAATCTCGCTTGCGAGATTCTCGCGCCGAGCGCGGTCGCTTTTGCGACATGATTCCCGGCGCGCGAGTGCGCATCCTAAGCGGAGCGTTGTTATAATAGGAAATTCGGAGGAATTTCCTATTATGATAAAAGAGCCATGCAATCATGACTCTTTTATGTTAATCGTTAAATTTATATGTTCAATAATTCTTATACAAGCTTCTTTCCTGTAAGCTTCTCATATCCTTCAAGATAGATATCAATTGTCTTTTGTGCTACATCCTCAGGAAGCTTCCAACCCTTATCAGGATTAGCCTTAAGCCAATCACGGGCAAACTGCTTATCAAATGAAGGCTGACCATGACCAGGTTCATAACCCTCAGCAGGCCAGAAACGTGAGCTGTCAGGAGTAAGCATCTCATCGCCAATTACAAGATTACCATTCTCATCAAGACCAAACTCAAACTTTGTATCTGCAATTATAATACCCTTGCTAAGTGCATATTCTGCACACTTCTTATATAATGCGATAGTACAGTCGCGAAGCTTTGCGGCATATTCCTCACCCTTGCCAGGGAAATACTTCTCAAGATGAGCAACGCTCTGCTCATATGATATATTCTCATCATGATCACCAATCTCAGCCTTTGTTGATGGTGTATAGATCGGTTCAGGAAGCTTGTCTGATTCCTTAAGGCCCTCAGGAAGCTTAATGCCACATACTGTTCCATTCTCCTTGTAGCTTGCCCAGCCACTACCTGTAATATATCCTCTAACGATACACTCGATAGGAAGCATCTCAAGCTTCTTACACATCATACTATTACCATCAAATCTTTCCTGCTGGAAGAATTCCGGCATATCCTTAACATCTACTGAAATCATATGATTAGGAAGAATATCCTCTGTCATATCAAACCAGAACTTTGACATCTGTGTAAGCACAGTTCCCTTCTTAGAAATCTGATTATCAAGAATAACATCGAAACAGCTAATACGGTCAGTAGCTACCATAATAAGACTGTCACCATTATCATATATCTCTCTTACTTTACCTTCCTTTATTGGCTTTAAGTCCTGCATGTTTTCCACCTCATGTTTATTTTATAGTATTTACACATATAATTGGTAACACTTTTATATATTGCTTGTCAAGTGGTTATTATTTATTTTGCCTTGATTTATACTATTTGGATTAACACTCCAATTGAATGAATTAGGAACGCGATAATCCATGCTATCAGACATTGCATAAACGCAAGAACAGCTGCCGACTTTGCACTTCCCATTTCACGTCTCACCGCCCCCACTGCAGCAACACATGGTGTGTATAATAATGTAAATACAAGAAATACAAATGCAGTAAACGGCGAAAATAGTGAGGACAATAATGAGATATCTCCACCAAGCAATACTGTAAGTGTAGAAACAACACTTTCCTTAGCAGTAAAGCCTGTGATTAATGCTGCCAGAACACGCCAGTCACCAAATCCAAGTGGTGTAAAAATCGGTGTAAGAATGCCGGCAAGCTTTGCAAGCAGGCTTTCATCAGGTGATGCAGCTACATTAAATCTCAAATCAAAGGTCTGAAGGAACCAAATGACAATAGTTGCAATAAAAATTATTGTAAATGCTTTCTGGATAAAGCCCTTTGCCTTATCCCATATAAGCTGTCCTACACTTTTAATTCCCGGAAGCCTGTAATTAGGAAGCTCCATAACAAATGGTACCGGCTCGCCCTTATATTTTACCTTCTTTAGAATTAGCGCATAGACAATACCACATACAATTCCAAAAAAGTATAGGCCTATCATTACAAGTGCTCTCATATTCTTTGGGAAAAATGCACTTGTAAATAGTGCATAAATCGGAAGCTTAGCACTACAGCTCATAAACGGAGTAAGCATAATAGTCATCTTCCTGTCACGTTCACTCGATAAGGTTCTTGTTGCCATAATTGCAGGAACAGAACAACCAAATCCAATCAGCATTGGAACAAAGCTTCTGCCCGATAAGCCTATCTTTCTTAGAAGCTTATCCATTACAAAAGCAACTCTCGCCATATAACCGGTATCCTCAAGAATCGAAAGGAAGAAGAAAAGGGTTACTATTATTGGAAGAAAGCTAAGCACACTTCCCACTCCCTTTAGCACCGCGTCTACAACAAGCGACTTAACAACAGGATTAACCTGCGAAGCGCTAAGTCCCTTATCAGCAAGCTTGATAACAAAGTCAACTCCCATAGCCATAAGATCAGAAAGTCCCGCTCCAATAACGGAAAATGTAAGTGCAAATACAGCCGACATAATAAATATAAAGCATGGTATTGCAGTATACTTTCCTGTCAGGATTCTATCGATTGCAACGCTTCTCTTATGCTCCCTGCTCTCATGTGGCTTTACAACTGTTGCCTTACACAGCTTCTCAATAAATGCAAATCTCATATTTGCAAGAGCCGCTTCTCTGTCAAGGTCGCTTTCTTCCTCCATAATAGAAATAACATGAGACAGTGCATGCATTTCCACCTCCGGCAGCCCTAACGCCTTCTCAACTAATTCATCACCTTCAACCATTTTTGTACATGCAAATCTTGGTGGAAGTCCGGCCTTCTTTGCATATGGCTCGAGCATATGAGCGGCAGCATGAATGCACCTGTGTACAGCTCCAAGCTTATCACCTGTTTTGTGGGTATCAGGGCAGAAATCAATTCTACCCGGAGCCTCTCTATACCTTGCTATATGAATGGCATGGTCCACAAGTTCATCAATACCTTCATTCTTTACTGCAGAAATAGGCACAACAGGTATTCCAAGAATGCTTTCAAGTTCATTTATAAGTATGGTTCCACCGTTTGCACGTACCTCATCCATCATGTTAAGTGCAAGAACCATCGGTATACCAAGCTCCATAAGCTGCATTGTCAGGTATAGATTTCTTTCAATATTTGACGCATCTACTATATTAATAATTCCCGTAACATTCTCATTTAACAGGAAATCTCTTGTTACTATCTCTTCATTTGAATATGGCGAAAGCGAATATATACCGGGCAAATCAATAACTGTCGCCTCAGGATGATTTCTTATAACGCCTTCTTTTTTATCAACCGTTACCCCGGGGAAATTGCCTACATGCTGATTTGCTCCGGTAAGCTGATTAAATAGCGTTGTTTTTCCACAATTCTGGTTACCTGCAAGTGCAAATGTAAGCTTCTGCCCTTTTGGTATCATATCGCCTATTTTATTTGCCCTGTAATCCTTTGCACGTCCAAGCTCACCTACGCCGGGATGTTCCATCTGCTCATGGCGCTTAATTTTTTTTGCATCTTCAAAAGCTGTACTATTGTGATTACATGGTTCAGATACCCTTGTGTTATCTTCTATAATAACCTCAATATTCTTTGCCTCATCAAGTCTAAGCGTTAATTCGTAACCACGAAGCTCTATCTCTATCGGATCACCCATTGGAGCTACCTTAATAAGCCTTACCTCCGTACATGGTGTAAGTCCCATATCCAGTAGATGATGCCTTAGCTGGCCTCTTCCATTTATATGCACTATTTTTCCTGTCTGATTCTTTTTAAGCTGATCTAGTGTCATAATGCTTAAGCTTCCTCGCTTTCTGTATCAGTCTGCATATTTTTCTGCTTTTTCCTTTTCATTTTTAACCATACAATATCAAGTAATATTACAATACCGATAACTATTATTGCATATTTATAATACTTCTGCCTGCGATAGTTTTCTTCCATAATAATTCTGTCAGGTAAATTATATTCATCCTTATTCTCAAGACGATCTCTTGAATATACAAAGCTTGCCTTATATTTCTGTTTTATTGTCGGATACGTTGAGCATTCAGTTATATAATTCTTCCATCCAAGAAAATACGCAGTTATATCTGTTATCTCCCCTTCAACACGATTATTTCGGTTCACGCC
>CAMALN010000103.1 GCA_945836565.1 uncultured Lachnospiraceae bacterium | reverse complement strand
ATAGAATTTATGCATGTTAAGCCTGGTAAGGGTGCAGCTTTCGTTCGTACAAAGCTTAAGAATATCAAGACCGGTGGTGTAGTTGAGAAGACCTTCCGTCCAACAGAGAAGTGTGAGACTGCACATATCGAGAAGAAGCAGATGCAGTATTCATATTCTGATGATGATTTCTTCTACTTTATGGATCCTGATACATTTGATATGATTCCTATAGCAAGAGATTTTGCAGCAGAGTCTATGAAGTTCGTTAAGGAGAATGAGACTTGTGGTCTTCAGTCACACAACGGACAGGTATTCGCAGTAGAGCCACCTATTGAGGTTACACTTCAGATTACACACTGTGAGCCGGGTGTAAAGGGAAATACTACTACAAATGCTACTAAGCCTTGTGAGCTTGAGACAGGTGCAAAGCTTAATGTACCTCTCTTCGTAAATGAGGGTGACTTCATAGTAGTTGATACAAGAACAGGCGAATATAAGAGCAGAGCTTAATTTTGTTATATGAGCCAGTGGGGACAGGAAAAGTGGCTTTTTTACTGTCCCCATTGGCTTTTTTATTAAAAATTCATATTCATATTTCCGCACCGTGTCACATATATATAATATGAGGTGATTTGCTGTGACACACGTTAATCTGGATTTCCTTCCGGCGCACATTTTAACACCGATTAGATGTGCGATGAAAGAGGGTCAGATAACTATAGAAAGGTTGACGGAAATAAGACTCAGGGTAAAGCGCCGGATATACATACATTATATGTCTTCCGGCGCTTTAGCTTGTGAAAAAGCCTGCGACTATATCGTAAATGAATCGGATATAAGGGATGTCATAGACAGACTGACAGAGTATTCATTATATGCATATGATGATGAGATAAGACAAGGGTTTATAACCATAAGAGGTGGTCACAGGATAGGCCTCGCAGGTCAGGTGATTAAAGAAGGTGGGAAGATTATGAATATAAAAAATATCTCTTTTTTAAATATTAGATTGGCACATCAGATAATGGGCTGCGGTAACAATGTTATGCCATACATAATATGTAAGGACAGACTGCTTGATACACTTATTATATCCCCACCGGGATGCGGCAAGACGACCTTACTTAGAGATATAGTGAGAATTATATCAAGTGGTGATGGAATAAATGAAGGCTTAAATGTCGGCTTGGTGGATGAGCGTTCTGAGATAGCCGGAAGCTATATGGGTGAGCCACAGCTGGAGGTTGGAGACAGGACGGATGTTATGGATGCATGTCCCAAAGCGGAAGGCATGCTTCTTTTGCTTCGTTCCATGAATCCGGATGTCATAGCAGTTGATGAGATAGGAAGCAGGGAGGACGTGGAGGCTATAAATTATATTATTAACTGTGGCTGCGGAATCCTGGCTACCGTTCATGGTGAATCGATAGATGATATACGGACCAGACCTATACTTCGTAAGCTTGTGGAGGAGAGATCCTTTGATAGGTATATAGTGCTTGGCAGAAGCAGGGGAATAGGAACAGTTGAAAGCGTATTTGATGAGAGGGGGAATGAACTGCTCAGTATGGATTATTCCTATATGTGCATATAGAAAAGTCTGGGAGGTACTGCTTATGTGGCTTACAGTGGCAAAGATATCCGGATGTATAATGGTATTAGGAGGAAGTATCATTTTAGGGCTTAAAATGTCTGTAAAGATGAGTAAACGAATATGCGAGCTTAGAGAGCTTGAGAGAATACTTGGTATGCTGGAAGGAGAGCTTAGGTTTAGAAAAAATCCAATGGCACAATGCTTTAACAATATCAGCGGCAGATGTATGGATGCATTTGGCCGCTGGCTCTCATATATGTCGAAGCTTCTTAGCGGTGGCTGTGACAGCTTTATGGAGGTATGGCGTGAGGGGATGGAGATGCTGAAGGTCATGAGATATGATGCGAGGATAAGCCTTACGGTAGAAGATATAGAGGAGCTTGAGTATATAGGACAGGCACTGCTTGAGAATCATACGGATAGCCAGCTAAATGCACTCCTTCTTGAGAAGACGGCGCTTAAGAATAAGATAACAGGACTGGCGAATGAACTGCAGGATAGAAAAAAAGTAACCATTTCACTTTGTAGCTTAGGTGGAATAATGCTGGTAATTCTTTTGGGACTGTAAGGGAGAGGGATATGAGTATAGCCTTGATATTTAAAATAGGAGCAGTGGGAATTATAGTTTCGCTGTTGAATCAGATACTTAAGCATTCAGGGCGGGATGACCACGCATATCTGGTAAGTCTGGCCGGACTTATCATCGTGCTGTCATGGATTATTCCATATGTGTACGAGCTATTTACCAGCATAAGCAAGCTTTTTTCTGTAGATTAGTTGGCTGTGGCTTTCATATTATGGGAGGAACTCTTATGAACATGGGTATTCTCTTTGCACTTATTATAATTGCGGTTATCATAGCGCTTGGTCTTAAGAAAAGTGTTCCCGAATTAAGTACATTGATAAGTCTTGGTATATGTTTATTTTTGATAACGATATGTCTGAGCAGGATGCAGACTATCCTTAAGGCTATGGACAAGCTGTCGCAGTACATAAAAATTGACTCACAATATCTGGTTATATTACTTAAGCTAATAGGTATAGCTTATCTGTGCGAGTTTGCTGCAGGCATAAGCAAGGAGGCAGGATACAGTGCGATAGCCTCTCAGATAGAAATGGTAGGAAAGCTCACGATGCTGGTTGTATCCCTGCCTGTATTGCTTCAGGTATTGGAGACGGTACTTAGCTTGTTGACATAATGTGTGATTTTGAGGTGGAGAGTGTTTGGAGGGTTATTGATATCGCTGTGGTTGAATGTATATGCGTGTGTGGGAGTGCAATTATGTACATATGACATATGGGGAGTGCAGCCTGCATCGATAGCTGTAGATAATGAAGTAAACCATTTTATAATATATGAGACCGAAGCATATGAGGATAACGATATCTGTATGGATATAGATACTAATATAAAAACATATACCCGTACCTATACAGATATGCATACAGATCCGGATACAGACACTCGTACAGAAACTCATACAGAATCTCATACAGATACTCATACAAACACAGATACAAACACAGATACAAGCACAAATACAGACACAGATACAGACATAGCTCCAGATACAGATACCGACACAGACACAGATATTATATCCTACGATGATGCATATTCTGAAGTAGAGGATGTCCTAAGATTGTCAGAGGTAGACAAGCTGCTGGCACAGAACGGTTATGGTAGCAAATACAGCATGTCGTATCTTGTCGACTGCATCTCAAGGGGCGATATGGATGCAGTAGGAGCCTACATAAAGGAAAGCATACAGGGGATATTCATCTCGGAGCTTTCTGTACAAAAGGCGATGATGATTACGCTGATTGTGATAGTTTTGCTCGGCTCGGTATTCACCAGATTTACGATGGCATTTAACAATTCCGGCATAAGTGAAAATGGCTTCTACGTCACGTATCTTATCATTACGTCGGTCACTATGTCAGCGTTTCTGGTCGGTGTGGAGCTTGTGGTTGAGACAACCTCAAGGATTGTAACTCTTATAGGAATTATCATTCCGGTATTTATGGTGGCTATGAACTTTGTAGGACATGCTATGACAGCCACTGCTTCATATCAGATGGTTATGCTGGCTATCTGGCTGGTAGAGACTGTGTTAGTCAGGATTTTGCTGCCGGTCATAAAATACTACGTTATCATTTCACTTATCAATAATCTGAACAAAGAGGAATATTTTACCAGATTTGCAAATATGCTAAAGAATGCCGCTACATCGATACTAAAGGGTATAGTGCTTTTTGTCGTAGGACTTAATCTGGTAAAGGGCTTGGTCGGACCGCAGCTTGATATCATAGGAAGGTCAGCAGCAAGCCGGGTGCTTAATTCATTTACAAATGGTGGCATAGCCTCTGTGCTGACCGGAACATTTCTGGCGGCAGGCATGGTGGTGAAGAATTCTGTAGGGTTGGCAGCAGTAATCATGCTGGTAATCCTGGTTATAGGCCCGGTGCTTAAGCTGTTTGTAATGAGACTTATGTTCAGACTTGTGGCGGTTATCGTCGAGCCGGTGAGTGACAAGAGGTATGTGGAGGGAATAGAAAGCCTTGCGAATGGCATGGATTTATTGCTTAAGCTTGTGTATTCGTCTGTCGTGTTATTCGTACTTACAATAGCTATTATGGCATTTGCGACGAATGCCTAGAGGTGATGCATGAAGAATCTGGTAATATATCTGATACTTTCGGCGATGGTGTTAAATATATCGCCCGGAAATAATTACAGAAAATATATATCGTTATTCACAGGTCTTGTGCTGATAATAATGCTTGCGAGACCTGTTGCGGCGGTTCTTGATATGGATTGGTCGAAGCTTGAGTGGAGTGAAGTCGCAGGTGACGGAACGAATATGGATATAGAGCAATACCTGGCAGATAAGCCTGATTACAGTATCCTGGCACAGCAAAGGCAGATGTGTGACCGTATCGAGGAAGAGGGTATAAGGGTGGAGGATGTAGAGATAACCAGAGATAGAGATGGTCAGGTCCTAAGGCTAATCATATATATGATTATAGAGGATAATGAGGATGAGTCCGTGATAGAACGGGCAAGGAGCTTGGCGGCAGAACAGTATAACGTGGATATATCAGATGTATATATAGTAAGGCGATAGATATGATTGAGTGGATGAGAAAAAAATTTCCGGGCAAGGACATAAGCAGGATTATAACTGTGATTCTGATAGGCATCCTTGTACTGGTTGTTCTTATGCCTGTAAAGAGTGGGGGAAGGGATGAAACCGGTCAAAATGATAAGGCCACCGGAAGTCTGCTTGGTGGGGCTGAAGCTTCAAATGAAACTAACGCTGCGACAGATAATGAGGGCACCACAGCATACGATGAGGCATATTACGAAGAGCGATTGAAGAATATTCTGGAGAAATCCTATGGAACAGGGACAATAGATGTGATGATTCATATGAAAAAGGAAAGTGATACGGATGTATTTTACAACAGTGCAACCGAGGCTGCTATAATAGACGGGGTATTAATAGTAGCAAGGATAAATGATATGTCACAGGCGATGGATATATCCAACGCTGTGTGCGCATTATTTAATCTGCCCGCCTGCAAGGTGTCGGTTCTTATGAGGTGATAGAACATATAGATTTCGGCAAATTCATGTATCATACGGCATTATGTATAGTTCCTTTAAGTATCGATATTATTGAATATAGATAGTCATATTTTCGCCTGCATATGTATAGAATGTAGATATAGTAGACTCTATAATATGTAGAAGGAGAGTGTGTATGAAGAAGATTAAGAAAAACCAGGTCATAATTGCTGTTATGACGGTAGCTTTAGGAGTAGCCGGTTACATAAATTTTTCTGGAAATTTGCTTAATCTGGCTGATTCTGACGAAAAAAAGAATGGCGATACACAGGCAGCATTCAATGAGGATATCGTGGATGCAGACATAGCAGATGCAAATGTATACAATGAGCATATCGTACTTGAGGATGATATGTATGCGACTGGAGAGGTGTATTCTGAGGCGGAAATCGGCGACACATCCTATGATGATGCAGCAAATACTGATATAAGCATCAATCCCGATGAAACCATAGAGCTTAATTCAGACACCAGTGAAATCGGAGAGGCAGTACTTACCACAACGCCTGCTATATCAGACAGCATCATTACAGCGAGGATAAATCGCGAGCAGGTAAGGTCACGCTCACAGGAGGCATATCTGGCTATAATAAACGGCGAAACCTCCGACGGAATCTCAGTGGAGGATGCCACCCAGGCATACCTGAAGCTAACCGAGAACATGGGACGTGAAGCCGACACCGAAACCATACTCGCAGCCAAAGGCTTCCCTAATGCTGTAGTATCAATCAGCGAAAGCAGTGTCGATGTAATAATCCCAACCGCAGAATTAGACGGCGCCCAGCGTGCCCAAATTGAAGAAATCGTAGTAAGAAAGACCGGCTGCACAGTAGACCAAATCGTAATTACCTGCAACGGACAGGAGCAACAATAACTTTTGTTGCATTATATCTCTCAATTGGGTATAATTAGGTATAAATGTGTGACGAGGAGG
>CAMALN010000102.1 GCA_945836565.1 uncultured Lachnospiraceae bacterium | reverse complement strand
CCTGTATAAAGCTGGTAATATTTTCCTTTTTTCTCTATGAGTCGCTCATGTGATCCACGTTCTATGATCCGTCCCTGTTCCAAGACCATAATGCAATCACTATTCTTTACAGTCGATAATCTATGTGCGATAACAAAGGTTGTTCTGCCCTTCATAAGCTTATCCATACCGTCCTGCACTATCTTCTCAGTTCTTGTATCTATCGAGCTTGTAGCCTCATCCAATATAAGTGCAGGCGGATCAGCGATAGCAGCTCTGGCAATAGCAAGGAGCTGTCTCTGTCCCTGACTCAAATTCGCTCCGTCTCCCGTAAGCATAGTGTTATAGCCATCCGGAAGTCTTCTGATAAAGCCGTCAGCATTTGCAAGCTTTGCGGCAGCTATAACCTCCTCATCAGTTGCATCAAGTCTTCCGTATCTGATATTCTCCATAACAGTATCCGAAAAAAGATGTGTATCCTGAAGAACCATACCGAGCGAACGTCTCAAATCAGACTTCTTAATCTTGTTGATGTTTATTCCGTCATATCTAATCTTACCATCCTGAATATCATAAAACCTGTTGATAAGATTTGTTATAGTGGTCTTTCCTGCTCCTGTGGAGCCTACGAAAGCAATCTTCTGTCCCGGGGTTGCAGATATCTCAATGTCGTGAAGTACAATCTTATCCTCGTTATATCCAAAGTCAACCATATCAAAGACCACATCCCCCTGAAGCTTCACATAAGAAACTGTTCCGTCTGCCTGATGGATATGCTTCCATGCCCAGAGTCCTGTATGCTCCTCTGTTTCAACAAGTTCTCCGTTAATTTCCTTAGCATTTACAAGAGTAACGTATCCTTCATCAAGCTCCGGCTTTTCATCCAAAAGCTTGAAGATTCTGTCTGCACCTGCCATAGCCATAACTATAGAATTCATCTGCTGACTCACCTGATTGACCGGCATACTGAAATTTTTATTGAAGGTAAGGAAGCTCGCCAAACCGCCTAGTGTGAAGCCCCCGACCTTATTAAGTGCAAGAACACCACCTACTACAGCGCAGAGGACATAGCTTATATTTCCAAACTGGCCATTTATAGGGCCTATAACATTTGCAAATTTGTTCGCATTATTTGCACTGTCATAGAGCTTATCGTTTAACTCCTTAAAGGAAGCCTTTGCCTCCTCCTCATGACAGAATACCTTGACGACCTTCTGTCCCTCTATCATTTCTTCTATATATCCATTCAATGCACCAATATCCTTTTGCTGGGCTGCAAAGAATTTACCGCTCTTCCCGGCAATACTCATACTTGTCTTCATCATTATAACTATCATGACAATGGTCAAAACAGTAAGCGGGATATTCAGAATCAGCATGCTTATAAACACACTTACTATTGTAATAATGCTTGAGATACACTGCGGGATACTCTGGCTTATCAGCTGTCTAAGGGTATCTATATCATTTGTGTAAAGCGACATGATATCACCATGTGCATTTGTATCAAAATACTTTATAGGAAGACTCTCCATATGATTGAACATTTCTATACGAAGCTTCTTCATGGTGCCCTGGGTAACATATGCCATAATCTTGGCCTGAGCATATGCCGCGGCTATACCGACAAGATAGAAGCCCCCAACCTTCATCATCGCATGCAGCAAACCTGAGTAATCCTGGTTCGCCGAACCAACCAGTGGAACAATATATACATCTATCAAGTCCCTCATAAACATTGTACCCTGTACATTTGCAAGAGCACTTACGATTATGCATATAATCACAAAAACATAATGAGGTCCATAGAATTTGCCAACATAACCAAGTATTCTCTTTAATACCTTACCGGGATTTTCCACAGTAGGCCCTTTACCCATTCTCGGACCACCGTGTCCTCTCATAACCTTTGGCTGTGCCATTATCTGTCACCTCCCTTATCACTGTCTGCTGACGGACTATCAAAATCTCCGCCTCCGCTGGTTTGTGACTCATATACATCTCTGTATATTTCATTTGTGGCAAGAAGCTCCTCGTGGGTTCCTATACCGTCTATATGCCCATTTTCCATGACAATAATTCTATCAGCATGACTTACACTATTGATACGCTGAGCGATGATAATCTTAGTCGTATCAGGAATCTCCTCAGCAAAGGCTTTTCTGATTTTTGCATCCGTTGCCGTATCAACTGCGCTTGTACTGTCATCCAAGATAAGCACCTTTGGCTTTTTAAGCAGTGCTCTGGCTATACATAATCTCTGCTTCTGACCGCCTGATACGTTAGCTCCGCCCTGTTCTATGTGAGTGTTGTAGCCATCAGGGAAATTATTAATAAATTCATCTGCGCAGGCAAGTCTGCAGGCTCTTTGACACTCTTCATCAGTTGCATTTATATCACCCCAACGAAGATTCTCGTATATTGTTCCCGAGAAGAGCACATTCTTCTGAAGCACGACTGCAACATTATTTCTGAGTGAATCAAGGTCGTAGCTCTTCACGTTCACTCCGCCTACCAAAAGCTCACCCTTGGTAACGTCATAAAGTCTGCTTATAAGGTTAACCAGACTCGACTTTGAGCTTCCTGTTCCACCGATTATACCTATGGTTTCTCCTGATTTGATATGTACATCTATATCCTCAAGCACATATCTATTTTCATCCTTTTCCTCAAGCATATTATCCTTCGTGATATACTTAAAGCTCACATTATTGAAATCTATGCTTCCGTCCTTTACCTCATATACAGGCTTATCAGGATTGACTATATCAGCCTTTTCCTCTAAAACCTCAGCAATTCTCTTGGCACTTGCCGAGCTCATGGACATCATCACGAATATCATCGACAATATCATAAGGCTCATAAGAATATTCATACAATAAGCGAGAAGTGCCATCAAATCGCCGGTAGATAGTGTGTTGCTCACTATCATATGTGCGCCAATCCAGCTTATACCTAGAATACATGAATACACGGTAAACATCATAAGAGGCGAGTTATTTGCAACTATCTTCTCAGCCTTCACAAAGAGTCTGTATACATTTTCACTTGCCTTAGAAAACTTTTGTTTCTCATAATCCTCACGTACAAAAGCTTTTACAACTCTTATCGCTGATACGTTTTCCTGAACACTTGCATTTAAGTCATCGTACTTTTTGAAAACCTCAGTAAAATATTTTGTAGCAAACTTTATGATAAGCGCAAGCAAAACACCCATGATACATACCGCTATCAAATATATACTCGAAAGCCTTGGACTTATGGTAAATGCCATAGCCATAGCAAATATAAGCATAGCCGGGGCTCTCATGCACATACGAAGCAACATCTGGTACGCCATCTGAATATTTGTTACATCTGTTGTAAGCCTTGTTACAAGACCTGCTGTAGAAAATTTATCAATATTTGCGAACGAAAAGGTCTGAATATTATTGTACATAGCCTCTCTAAGATTCTTTGCGAAGCCTGTCGAAGCCTTCGCACCATAAACACCACCCATAATACCGGCGAAAAGGCCAACTGCCGCAAGGGCGAGCATGCCCAGTCCCATTAACAATATATGGTTCATATCTCCCTTATCCACGCCGTTATCTACCATAGATGCCATAAGTATAGGTATAAGCATCTCAACGATAACCTCAAAAATCATAAATACCGGCGTCATAACAGATGCTTTCTTGTACTCCTTAATATGCGCCGCTAAGGTTTTAATCATTCCAACACTTCCTTTCAGGTAAAAATATATATTATTATTTATATTGTAAATATATGTAAACTGTAAACATTCGTATTATAGAGAGTTATAAAATTATAGTCAAGAATTGCATTGTGAATTTTTTGTGATTTAAATCATATGTGACTTTTATGTACCAGTTATCCTTACATATATACCATACGTCACGAAGCTATTTTCTTTTCTTATATAATAGGTATAATCCTTTACAGACAAGAGATAAAGAGTTTGCATAACAGCGGGCACAAGATGCTGTTTGTTCATATATCAGCACATGCGGTCATACGTTAAAAATAAGTCAAGTTACGAGGAGGATACAATATGGCTTACGCAATAGAGATTAAAAATCTAAGAAAGGAATATGGTGCAAAGGTTGCAGTAAATAACATAAACCTGAACATTGAAGAGGGCTGTCTGTTCTCTCTGCTTGGAGTAAATGGTGCCGGAAAGACTACCACTATTAAGATGCTTACCGGTCTCGCCGTTCCAACATCAGGTGACGCATACATACTGGGACACAGCATCAGGGAGGATATCAATGCAGTCAAATCAATAGTGAATGTCTCAACCCAGGAGACCTCAGTCGCTCCGAATCTTACGGTTCGCGAGAACCTGGAGTTCATAGCAGGCATATACGGGATGGACAAAGGCAAGAGCAAGCAACGCGTAGATGAAGTCATAGAGCAGTTTAATCTACACGAGGTTGAAAAAAACAAAGCAAAGACTCTCTCCGGCGGATGGCAGAGAAAGCTAAGCATCGCGATGGCACTTATTACCGAGCCAAGGATTTTATTTCTGGATGAACCAACCCTTGGATTGGATGTACTGGCACGAAGAGAATTATGGAGGGTAATCGAAGGGCTGAAATCAAAAATCACGGTTATACTTACCACTCATTATATGGAGGAGGCAGAAAGCCTGTCAGATAGTATAGCCATTATGGTGGACGGCTGTATCAAGGCTTCCGGAACACTCGATGAATTATTAAAGCTAACCGGTGCCGATAATCTGGAAAATGCCTTTATAAAAATCGCAGAAGAAATATAGTACAAACCTATAGAAAGCATAGAATAAGTTTTTTATGAAATAATGATTATTCAAGAAAGGAAATACATTATGAAGGGAATTATATTTTGCAAAAGAACCGTCAAGGAAATATTGAGAGACCCGTTAAGCTACATATTCTGTCTGGGCTTTCCAATCGTAATGCTGGTTATTATGAGCATCGTAAATAACAGCATTCCAAAGGAGGCAGGCATGAAAATCTTTGAGCTTGATTATCTGGCTCCGGGCATGGCGTATTTCGGTCTGTCATTTGTAATGCTTTTTACCTGTATTCAGGTATCAAAGGACAGAACAACCTCGCTGCTTATGAGACTGCATGCCTCTCCTATGAAGTCGATTGACTTCATAATCGGCTACACTCTGCCGGTAATCATTATAGCCCTGCTTCAGATGCTGGTAACATACACCGCTGCACTTATACTCGCTGCAGTAATCGGCAAGAGCATAAGCATAGTAGGTATATTGCTTAGCATCATCACCCTTCTGCCGTCTGCACTTTGCTTTATATCCTTCGGACTTATATTTGGCACCTTGGTTTCCGAAAAGGCTGCACCGGGTATATGCTCAATCATTATCACAATAAGCAGTATGATAGGAAACATATGGATGGATGTCGACCAGCTCGGCGGCTCTATACAGAAGCTGTCAAAAGCCCTTCCGTTTTATCATGGTGTAAAATGCGCCCGTCTTTCTGTAGCAGGAAACTATTCAGAGCTCGCAAAACCTGTTATAATAAGTATGGCTTGGGCTTTAGGGCTGTATATTTTAGCTACATTTATAATGAGCAGTAAGCTTAAAAAGGATGTACAGTAGTAAACTGCCTGACGATATATCTAATAAAAAGAAGCAATACCGGATGAGGACTTCAATATGGAGCGTATAGCAGGCTTAGCATCACAAAACTTCATAGAGATTAAGACTTCCGCACATACATACTTCGGCGGCGACCAGGGCTGGTGGAAGGATAGCTGTAAAACATTTGAGAACTATGGCTGTGGAGCTATCTCTATGTCCGATACCGAGCTTTATATTATGAAGCAACAGTCCATAACTCAAGATAAATATATAGACTTTGTAAATAAGCGTTTTAAGAAAGCATATCATTTTATTATAGCCCGCGGTGTGCCATTCTGGAAGATGGGCTTCGGCTTCTGGCGTGCTCTGAGAGCAAAGTCCATCAAAGCATTTATCTGGTGGGCACCGACTGTAAGAAAAAACAAATTACTATTTAATATAGAAGAAATGCTTTCAAACAATCTGCCTGTTCCAGCTTCGTATTTTGTATTCTTAAAGAAGCATGGACTGGCATTATATAGATATAACAAGAACAAAAATACATTTACATATTCACAGTCAATAAATTCACACTATTTTACAATAACCGGAATATATCTGGATAAAGAATCCGATACTGAATATCTTCAGATATCCTCCTGGGGACAATGCTATTACATAAAGCTTGATGAGTGGATGAAGAAACGCTCTGT
>CAMALN010000101.1 GCA_945836565.1 uncultured Lachnospiraceae bacterium | reverse complement strand
ATGTCCTAGAGAGGGGCCACCATCGATTATTTAAAAGAACAACAGGAGGAACTAAAGCATGAATAACGACAAACTTGTAATTGGCGGACACGAATTTAATTCGCGTTTTATATTGGGCTCAGGAAAATACAATCTGAATCTGATTCAGGCTGCTGTTGAAAACGGAGGGGCAGAGATTATAACCCTGGCACTAAGACGTGCAAATACAAGGGAAGAGGAGAATATACTTGATTACATCCCGAAGGGGATAACCCTGCTTCCAAATACTTCGGGAGCGAGAAATGCCGACGAGGCAGTGCGTATAGCCAAGCTTGCGCGTGCTATGGGCTGTGGAGACTTCGTGAAGGTCGAGATAATGCGTGACTCGAAATATCTTCTCCCTGATAATCAGGAGACGATAAGGGCGACAGAGCTTCTTGCAAAGGAAGGCTTTGTGGTTATGCCATATATGTACCCGGACCTTAATGTGGCGAGAGACCTTGTGAATGCAGGTGCGGCATGTATCATGCCGTTAGCCTCACCTATAGGCTCGAACAAAGGGCTGGCAACCAGAGAATTCATCCAGATATTAATAGATGAGATTGAGCTTCCTATCATAGTTGATGCAGGCATAGGACGTCCTTCCCAGGCATGTGAGGCTATGGAGATGGGAGCGGCTGCGATTATGGCAAATACTGCCATAGCGACTGCCGGGGATATACCGGCTATGGCAGGAGCATTTAAGCTTGCAATCGAGGCAGGAAGAAAGGCTTATCTGTCAGGTCTCGGAAGAGTTGTGGCTAGAGGTGCTGTAGCCTCAGACCCACTTACGGGATTCTTACGTGACTAGGTGATATGACTGAAGAAAAAGCATGACCCGTTAAGTGAGATATAATAATGAGCACGTTAAGGAGAGTAATATGGCACAGACAGAGGAATTTATCATAGAGGGAAAGGGCCTTAGTGAGGCTGCGCTTGCCAAGAAGAGGCTTGTGGAGCAGGAGCCGTCGGCACGTACAAATCATATGGAATATATGGAGGGTATGGAGCAGATTAAGTCGGATATACGAGATAAGGTTATGGCTCAGGTTGAGTCGTATGATTATGAGCATTATACTGCCACAGATGTAAGGACAGTTCTCGATAAATTGCAAGCAGGAATGGGAATAGCCGGCAATTGTACTATAGAGGACTTTAAGGTCCTTCTGTCTCCTGCTGCGGCACCTTTTTTAGAGGAGATGGCAGGACTTGCAAGGCTTGAGACCAGAAAGCATTTCGGCAATTGCGTGTATATGTTTACACCTCTTTATATAGCAAATTATTGTGAGAATTACTGTGTGTACTGTGGGTTTAACTGCTACAATCAGATAAACAGGAAGAAATTAAGCTATGAAGAGATAGAGCATGAGATGAAGGTTATAGCTGATTCGGGCATAGAGGAAATCCTTATGCTTACCGGAGAGAGCAGGGCTATGAGCGATGTGAAGTATATAGGGGAAGCCTGTAAGCTTGCGTCAAAGTATTTTAGAAACGTTGCTCTTGAGATATATCCGGTAAATACTGATGAATATAGGTATCTGCACGAGTGTGGAGCGGACTATGTAACAGTATTTCAGGAGACCTATAACCCGGATACCTATGAGACCTTGCATCTGCTTGGACACAAGAGAGTATGGCCATACAGATTCGAGGCACAGGAGAGAGCTCTGATGGGAGGCATGAGAGGTGTTGGCTTCTCGGCACTTCTCGGCTTGGATGATTTCAGAAGAGATGCCCTGGCTACAGCACTGCATGTATATTATCTGCAGAGGAAATACCCTCATGCGGAGATGTCACTTTCCTGTCCGAGACTCCGGCCTATCATAAATAATGACAGGATAAACCCGCATGATGTGCATGAGAAGGAGTTGTGTCAGGTTCTGTGTGCATACAGATTATTTCTCCCTTTTGCGGGTATTACCGTATCATCGAGGGAGCAGGCGCATTTTAGAGACGGCATAATACAGATTGCAGCTACAAAGGTTTCGGCAGGCGTGAGCACAGGTATCGGGGACCACGAGGAGAAGTATAATCATGATGCGAAGGCTACAAGTTGTGATGCCGGAGATGAACAGTTTGAGATATCGGACGACAGAAGCTTTGACGAGATATATCAGGCTATAAAGGCACAGGGACTTCAGCCTGTGTTGAATGATTATATATTGGTATAGGAAAAAAATATGAAGCATAATATAGTCGTTGTAACCAACAGAAAAATATGTGTAAAGGCTCATCCTGAATACTGTAGTATGGATGTGTGCAAAATGTATGCCGACAAAATTGCATCTGATACTGCGCAGAAAAATGCTTCTTGTGATGAAGAAGCTATAAATGAATGTGCAAGTCTTTTGGTTCAGCTGGAAAAAATAGTTAAAAGGGATGATATAGCATTTGTCATATTGCGCGAGAAGGATTTGCAGAAAGACGTTTATATGAGCTTATATTCTCTGGCATATAATATCTGCAAGGATGCAGGGGTTCGGCTCAATGCACACAGCTTCATAGGAGCAGTCAAATTGAGACAAGGGATACATCTGTCGATGCCAGCCTTAAGAGAGTATGATAATGCATTAAACGGCATAGAATACGGCGCGTCCATACACAGTGTGGAAGAGGCTGTAGAGGCACAGAGACTGGGAGCCCGATACATTATAGCAGGTAATATATATGAGACCGAGTGCAAGGCAGGACTGCCCGGCAGGGGATTGGAATTCCTGAGTAAGGTGTGTGGCTCGGTTAACGTTCCGGTCTATGCGATAGGCGGAATCAATATGGCTCGCATAGATGAGATAGAAGATGCAGGTGCGGCCGGCGGCTGTATGATGTCCGGTATGATGAGGCTCTAAAATATAAGTAATAAAAACAGCTCCCTCACTATACAATAAGAGTAAGTGTAGTGAGGGGGTTTTTATGCGGGACAGATTGGGATATGCACTCGCGATTACAGTTGCCGTAGTGGTGTTGCCATATATTATAACCTTGTGCATAAACGGATGCGCCAGCCGACAGAGCAGTGTGCTTGCCAAGGTTTCATCAGGGAAGGATGTGGTTGTTACCGAGAACGGCAAAAACAAGCTTGTAGATGTGGAGAGATATATAGCTATGGCTTTGCCGGGATTGATAGATTATAAGAGCGATATGGAGCTTATAGAGGCACAGGCGGTAGCGGTAAGAGGAAAGATATTGTATGAAATGGGTACCGATTCTACTATCAAGGCTGGTGAGCTGGAATTTACATGCTATGACAGGCAGGATATGATAGAGAAATTTGGCCGCACGAATTATAGACGTGCTCAGGAGGTATATGAACAGGCCGTATATAATACGCTTGGTCAAACAATGTGATTTTGATTAGAATAAAATTGTAAAAAAGTGTTCATACTACCAAATAGAAATTGTTATTACAGAATATTTCGGAGGTAGTATATGAACAAATTTAAGGTATTTTTTAAAACAAAAGGCTTTTATATAGCTCTTACTATAGGAGTGGTAGCCTTCGCAGTTCTAACCGGTGTATATGAGTATAGGTCAAACCAAGAGAAATTCTTGGGTTCGCCTGAGGTAGACCTGAACCAGTCTTACATCGAGGGTTCGGCAAATGGTGATGCTGCCAAGAACATAGACAGCTCGACGAATATAAAGGCGTCTCCGACCACGGAGGTGCCAAGGGTGGAGGAAAAGCCTCAGGAAGTGGCTGAAGAGAACGAAGAGTACAAAGAGAATGCAGACAATAAAGAAGAGACTCCGGCGACAAGTGATGATGTCGAGAATGTTCAGACACACAAGGACGCAGTAGAGGATGTGAATCAGAGGTCAACGGGCTATGACGGAGATGCAAGCCTTGCATGGCCGTTGGTTAGCAGAACTGACGTAGCCGGAAATACTGATGCAGCAGAAGCTACAGCAATCGTGCTCCCATACAGTATGGATACAACAGTGTATTTTGAGACATTGGGAGTATACAAATGTAACCCGGGAGTTATGCTTCGTGGAACAGAGGGTGAGAATGTATATGCCGTGTATGGCGGAACTGTTACCGAGGTAAAGGATACTAAGGAATTTGGAACTGTTGTTACCATAGATATGGGAAATGGCTACGAGGCAAAGTATGGTCAGCTGATGAATGTATGTGTTAAAGAAGGAAACCCTGTTGCCACAGGACAGAATATAGCCGAGGTTGGAGCTGTATCAGATTATTATTCAAAGGAAGGAACCAATCTGTATCTCGCAATAACCAAGGATGGCATACCTGTAAATCCTATTTCATTAATTGAATAATTATTCAAATTATTTATAATCAGAAGAGCTGCTTGAAAAAAGTAAAATCAAGCAGCCTCTTTATTTTGTCGAATAGTTGTCGTATTACAGAATACAATTGTTGAACTTTGTAGAATGGTAATGATTGACATAATATTCATAAATTGGTATATTTTATTATATAGTTGCAAAAAAGCTTATTTTTTTTGCAAAATTGACGAGAAAAAAATGATAAAAATAATAATATAGGAATAGAAATCATGGAAAATACAGAGACTTCTATGAATGAAAAACTTAATATGGATAATCTCAATATGATGCTTGATTCTATAATGAATGCGAGCTTTGTGCCATGCTTCATATTTGATAAGTCAAGCTTTGAGATATTGTACCAGAATAACAGGGCATATGATCTGGTAGGAAATAAGCTTGGCAGGAATTGTCATGAGGTGTTCTGCACCAGAGAGACGCCTTGTATGGATTGCCCTATGGTGTTCCTGGGAAAGATGCCTATAGTAAGCTCACGAAGGACGGATATCTTCGAGAAGCCGGTCAAGGTTCAATATGCAAACATAAAGTGGTTTGACGGAAGAGATGTTGTGTTATGCAAGATAATGGGAACTGCAGATGATTCAGAACAGGTAATGGATGAAATGGCAGCTTCGTCACAGCTCTTTATGGAGACAGAGAAGAAGGGTATGGATTCTCTTACCGGCATTCAGGATTATATGAAGTTTTATTCTAGTGTAGAGCAGAAGATACTGGATGATGTACATAATGATTATGCTGTTGTTGTATTTGACGTAGACAGATTTAAGAGTATAAATGATCTCTATGGAATGATAGATGGTGACAAGGCATTGAAATATATTGCGGAATGTATGCAGGCTGTATTTGGCTATGAGAATAATTATGCGAGACTTCATTCTGACAGGTTCGCATTTTTCGTCAAATATAATTCTAAGGGCGATATAATAAAGGTTATAGAGAAGCTGCGCAAGAAGATATACAATAATCCGTTTGATTTCGATATAAATACCTCATATGGTATATATCTTGTGAATGACAGGTCAGTTCCTGTAAACCTTATGTGTGACAGAGCTATGATGGCCAGCAGAACCGCTAAGGGAAATGTTATGAAATTCTGTGCTTTCTATGATGAGCAGTACAGAGAGGATATGATAAAGGCCAACGAGATAGAGCATGATATGAATAAGGCTTTGGAAAATGGAGAGTTTAAGATGTATCTCCAGCCGAAGTACAAGCTTGAGGATTACGAGCTTTGCGGAGCAGAGGTTCTGTGCAGGTGGTTGCACCCTGCAAAGGGTATAATATCACCGAATGATTTTATACCGCTCTTTGAGAGAAATGGTTTTATATTAAAGCTTGATGAATATATGTGGGAAGAGGCGTGCAAAACTATAAGGAGATGGCTGGATGAAGGCAGAAATCCGGTGCCGCTTTCTGTAAACATATCCAGATATCATATTGGCCACAATGATATATTCAAGACCTTGACTGAGCTTATGAACAAATATCAGCTTACACCGAATTATCTCAATCTGGAGATAACAGAGTCATTGTTCCTGGACCAGCCGGAGATGTTGAACAGAGAGCTTGTCAAGCTGCAAAGCATTGGCTTTAATCTTGAGGTAGATGATTTTGGTTCGGGATTTTCGTCACTTAATCTTATTAGAAATATATCTGTAGATACTATCAAGATAGATAAGGAATTTCTGGATAGTGAGATTGCATCTGAAAAGGGAAAGATAGTTGTAAATCATACAATAGATATGGCAAAGGATTTGAATCTTCAGGTTGTAGCTGAGGGAGTGGAGACTAAGGAGCATGTGGATTTCCTTAAGAATTCCCACTGTGATATAGCGCAGGGCTTCTATTTTGCAAAGCCTATGCCGATTGAAGAATTTGATAAGTTTCAGTTTTAGCTTGACATATATATATGTCTGCTGTATATTGAAAAAAGTGTGGGACATGCACATGGAAATAAATGTATAATTTACGGATAAAGGAGATTACAAAATGTTAGAAAAGATTAAAGAAATCGTAGCAGAGCAGTTAAGTGTAGACGCAGCAGA
>CAMALN010000100.1 GCA_945836565.1 uncultured Lachnospiraceae bacterium | reverse complement strand
TGTTGAATTAACGCAAAATTGCAAGTATAATATACAGACTAATTATCCGTTAAACGGAGGTGCGATATGAAGTTGGATATTTTATACGAGGACGAATATATGCTTGCCTGCGTCAAGCCTTACGGGGTACCTTCCCAAGCTGACAAGTCAAATGACGAGGATATGATAAGTATATTGAAGAATTATCTGTTTGAGAATTCAGACAGTGATGAGGAGCCGTATCTTGCTGTAATTCACAGATTGGACAAGCCGGTTGGCGGTGTTATGATATTTGCCAAGACGAAGGAGGCTGCTGCCAAGCTGTCTGATATGATGCAGGAGGGTGAGATAACCAAATACTACCAAGCCGTAATAACAGGTGAGTTGCCTGATTACGACGGCGAGCTTACGGATTATATGGTGAGAGATCCTAAGACAAACACATCAAAGATAGTGCCGAAGGGAACCAAGGGTGCCAAGAAGGCCACTCTTTATTATGAGGTGCTGGATGTATTTGAGACTAACGAGGGCGTGTTTAGCTATGTGCTGATAGAGCTTGAAACCGGAAGACATCATCAGATAAGGGTACAGCTTGCGAATCAGGGCTGTGGTCTGTGGGGAGATACAAAATACAATCCTATCTTTGCGAAGACAAAGAGGAGGTATTTCCAGATAGGACTTTACAGCTCAAGGATAGAGCTGGTTCATCCTTATACCGGGGAAGAGCTTGTATTTAAGGCTGAGCCTGAGGGTGAGGCATTTGATTTAATAGAAATGGATGAATGGGAATAACATATGAATATAGATATGCCATATGGCGCAAGATGCATAATTGAAGAACTGAATAAGCATGGCTTTGAGGCATATATAGTTGGTGGATGTGTGAGAGATTGTCTGCTTGGTAAGATTCCGAATGACTGGGATATAACCACTGATGCGAAGCCGGAGCAGATGAAAGAGATATTCAGAAGAACGGTCGATACGGGCATACAGCATGGTACAGTTACAGTGCTTATATATCCGCCGGGAAGCGACAAGCTTGAGACCTATGAGGTAACCACCTACAGAGTTGACGGCGTGTATGAGGACCACAGAAGACCGAAGGATGTGACATTTACATCGCATCTTGAAGAGGATTTGAAGCGTAGAGATTTTACTATCAATGCCATGGCGTACAATGACGAGGCAGGGATAGTAGATATATTTGGCGGTATGGATGACCTCGATAATGGCATCATAAGATGCGTGGGTATTGCGGATGAGCGGTTTGACGAGGATGCGCTGCGCATACTTCGAGCGGTAAGATTTGCGGCACAGCTTGACTTTGATATATGCAAGGATACGGAAAATGCAATCTCTACCCATGCAAAATATCTTAAGGATATCAGTGCAGAGAGAATACAGGTTGAGCTTACAAAGCTTATCACATCTAATCACCCGGAGAGACTGGTTGATGCATACAAGCTGGGGCTTACTTCGATTATACTTCCTGAGCTTGATAAGATGCTTGAGACAAAGCAGAATAATCCATACCACAAATTTGATGTGGGCATGCATACCATAGAGGCTATGAAGAATGTGCCTGCAACCAAGATATTAAGGTACGCGGTGCTTCTGCATGATAGTGGTAAGCCGGACTGTAAGACGACTGACAAAAAAGGCATAGATCATTTTTACAATCATCCCGAGAAGAGCTCGCAGATTGCGAGAATGGTATTGCGCCGTCTTAAGCTTGATAATTATACAATAGAAGCAGTGTGCAGGCTTGTGCAATATCATGATTATGGTATGGGCTCTAACATGTCGCCAAAGACATTCCGCAATTTTCTGGCAAAGCTTGGAAGGGAAAATTTCTCTGATTTTATCGCTGTAAGAAAAGCAGATATAGCCGGTCAGAGCGGATATAATTCTGACAAGAGCCTGGCTCAGGTGAGACGGCTTGAAGAATTATATGAGAAAGCTATGGAGGAAGAACAGGCTATCTATATAAGTGACCTTAAGATAGGTGGTAAGGAGCTTATTGAGCTTGGTTTAAAGCCCGGCAAGGAGATAGGTTATATATTAAATAAGCTTTTGGATGAGGTTATAGATGAACCATCAGCAAATGAAAAAGAGTATCTGATTAAAAGGGCGAAGGAGCTTATAGCTAATAGTAAAAAAGAATAGGTATATATGGGCTCCCTTTAACATAAACTTAAAAAGGTTTATGTTGAAGGGGGTTTTTGTTTTGGGTGAAAAGCTGTCAGAGGTTTTTGAGTGTTATAATGTACATATTGTCGGAAGCAGCAAGGGAAGATATGCTCAGATTATAGAAACTGATGCGGGCGCTATGCAGCTTCGCCCGATGGAAACTGGCGAGAGCAGATTGCGCTCGGAATATGTGTTCAAGGAAAGACTGTACGAGGAGGGGTTTGAAAATATTGACAGGTGCGTGATGAATACTGATGAGGAGCTTTTTACTCCGGACAGGTATGGTAACTGTTTTGTGATGAGAAGATATTTTCAAGGACGGGAAATGAGCTCTTCAAATATGACCGAGGTAATGATGGCGGTTGAGAATCTGGCTTATCTGCACCGAGCCGGAAGAAGGGTGTGGATGAGGGTTAGTGAGGAAAGCTCGGATACATATCATGTGATAAGGGATGACAATGATTTTCAGAAACGAAACAGAGAACTAAAGAGGGTTAGAGGTTATATCGGCAAGGTCAGCCCAAAGCAAAAATTTGAAGAATTGTATATAAAAGTATATGAAGGCTTCTATGCGCAGGCATTGGAGTGTGAACGCAGGCTGCGCAAGCTTCTGGAGGACGAGACATACAGAAAAAGTGCGATAGAGCATATAGGGTATTGCCATGGTAATTACAATAATCATAGTGTATTGATGTGTCACAGAGAGGGTAGGAGCTATGTTGCCACAACAGGCTTTGACAGATTTTATGTGGGTAACCAGCTTGCGGATCTTTACTATTTTTCGAGAAAGATTGTCGAGAAAAATGGTTATGATTTCAACATTTTGAAGGAAATAATAGAAACCTATAATTCTTACATTCCATTGTCGTATGAGGATTTGAGATATATGTATCTTCTTTTTGCTTATCCGGAGAAATTTTATAAGCTTAGCAGTCAGTATATAAATTCTTCAAAAATGAGAATATCACCTGTATTTCTTGAAAAAATCGGTAAGATAATTAGCGGAGAGGAAAAAAAGAGACAAATATTAGACAAATTTCGCAATATATTTCTTCACATTTAGGAAAATTTCTTGTATAATACATTAGATATTGCCCTATTGTTTGTTTGCATGAAGGAATGGGTATTTCGTATATGACAGATAAGACACAAAAGTATAAGTGGAATATCATAGCCCTGGTGGTTTTTGTGTGCCTTGCAGTCGGTGGCTGCGGACAGAAGGAAAATAATGTCAGGGTATATGAGGATGAGCAGATAGCTGTTTCCGTTGAGCATGAGGAGCTTACTGTTACTGCATTTATAGATAAGATAGATGCGGAAACGGGTGTGATTGATTTTGTAGACTGTATGACAGGTGTTACATATAGCTTGGGATATCACGGCGGAGTTGATATAACCAATTCTCATGGAAATGCTATGAACATCGAACAGCTACAGTGTGGCGAGATTATGGATGTCACATATTATTCCGATACGAAAAAGCTTACCAAGCTACAGCAAAGCAGTAAAGCCGTACGACGTACGGGAGTGACGAAGCTTGCTATAAGCGCTGATGGCACAAATGCAGTGTATAAGGGTACGAAATGCAGCGTCTCTGAATATGCGAGAGCCTATGATGGCGATAAAGAGATAGATATGCTAGAGGTAAATACAGAGGATGAGGTTACCTTGAATCTGTATGGCGATAAGCTTATGTCTATTATGGTAACGAAGGGGCATGGCTATGTCAGACTGAAGAATCAGGATACCTACGTAGGCGGAATGGTTGAGATAGGACACGGCGTAATAGTTCCCGTAACACCTGATATGCTGGTTGCAGTGGGTGAAGGAACATATACACTCACTCTAAGCAGGAATGGTTACATAGGCAGCAAGGAAAATGTTGTTGTGACCAAGGGCAAGGAGACAGAAGTAGATGTATATGATATAGCTATTCCGAGAGGAACAATCATATGCGAGATTACGCCGGCAGAAGCGGATTTGTATGTGAACAATGTACGGCAGACAGAACACGCATATTCGGGATATTATGGCAGCTATATGATAAAGGTTATGGCATCGGGCTATAATACATATGTCAGAAGGGTGACACTGGAGGATACAGTGAAAACCTACAAGATAGAGCTTGCTCAAAAGAGTGAGAGTACAACAGAGGATGGTACGACAGAGGATAATACTACAGATAGTGATACTGCCACAAGCACGACAGAGGTACCGATAACTGAAAAGGTTGCGACTAACAACACCATTACTATAAGCTCCCCTGAAGGAGTAGGAGTATATGTGGATGGAGAGTATGTTGGTATGTCGCCTGTGACTTTTGGGAAAACTGTGGGTACACATACTGTTACATTATATAAAAGCGGATACCTTATAAAAAGCTACACTATACAGTCGTTGGATGATGGAAACAATGACACGTATACCCTGGCTGATTTGGTTCCGATAACAGGGGATACAGAAATTATTGAGTAACATGATAATAATTAAGGAGGCACATTATGGATTACAAGAAGGTGTATGAGGAGTGGTCAACGAATCCTTTCTTCAGCGAAGCAACAAGGGCAGAGCTCTTGGCTATCAAGGATGATGATAAGGAGATCAAAGAGCGTTTCTATGCTGATCTTGAATTTGGTACAGCGGGCCTTAGAGGAATAATAGGCGCAGGTACCAATCGTATGAATGATTATGTTGTAGCTAAGGCTACACAGGGACTTGCAAATTATATTATAAAGAGAAAGAAGCAGAGCAGAGGAGTTGCAATTGCTTATGATTCCAGAAACTTCTCGCCTGAATTTGCAGATGTTGCAGCCTGTGTGCTGGCAGCGAATGGTATAAAGGCATATATTTTCGAATCACTTAGACCTACACCTGAGCTTTCATTTGCGGTAAGACACCTTAAATGTATAGCAGGTATCAATGTTACAGCCAGCCACAACCCACCTGAGTATAACGGCTACAAGGTATACTGGGAGGATGGCGCGCAGATTACGCCGCCTCATGACGTAGCAATCATGAAGGAGGTAAAGTCAATCAGTGTTCAGGATGCCAAGACTATGCCAAAGGAGGAGGCTATCGCCGCAGGCTTGTATGAAGTAATAGGCAAAGAGGTAGATGATGCATATATAGCGGAGCTTAAGAAGCTTGTTATACATCAGGATTGCATAGACAAATACGCTAAGGATATCAAGATAGTATATACTCCGCTTCATGGTACAGGAAATATTCCTGCCAGAAGAATCCTTAGCGAGCTTGGGTTTGAGAATGTATATGTGGTGCCGGAGCAGGAGCTTCCTGACGGAAACTTCCCTACGGTAAGCTATCCGAACCCTGAGGCGGCAGAGGCATTTGAGCTTGCACTTGCACTTGCAAAGGAAAAGGATGCGGATATAGTTCTCGCAACTGATCCGGATGCAGACAGACTTGGTGTATATGTAAAGGATAAGGAAGGTGAGTACCACTGCCTTACAGGAAATATGTCCGGAAGTCTCCTTGCTGATTATGAAATTGGTCAGACAAAGGCTACAAAGGGACTTCCTGCTGATGGCTGTCTTATCAAGACTATCGTAACTACAAACCTTGTAAATGAGATGGCTAAGCACTATGGTGTAGAGCTTATAGAGGTTCTTACCGGCTTCAAGTATATCGGACAGCAGATACTCGGCTTTGAGCAGAAGAAAAAGGGAACCTATCTCTTTGGATTCGAGGAGAGCTATGGATGCCTTATCGGAACTCATGCAAGAGATAAGGACGCAATCGTTGCAACTATGGCACTTTGTGAGGCAGCAGCTTATTACAAGTCCCTTGATATGACTCTTTGGGATGCAATGATTCAGATGTATGATAAATATGGATATCATGTGGATGACATTAAGACAGTGACTCTTAAGGGTATAGACGGTCTTGAGAAGATTCAGAGCATAATGAACACCCTTAAGGCACATACTCCAAGAGAAATAGCCGGCCACGAGATATTGTGGGCAAGGAATTATTCAAACGATACAGCTACAAATATGAGAACTAAGGTAGTGCTTCCTACAGGACTTCCAAACTCGAATGTAGTTTACTATGATATGGCTGATGGTTCATGGCTTTGCGTGCGTCCATCAGGAACTGAACCAAAGGTTAAGTTCTATTACGGTGTAATAGGAAAGAGCTTGGAGGAAGCACAGAAGCTTTCGGAAGAATTCGGAAAAGCGGTTTTGAAAATGATTGATAATATGCTCTAATGAGCACTGCGACA
>CAMALN010000099.1 GCA_945836565.1 uncultured Lachnospiraceae bacterium | reverse complement strand
AAGATAATTCTATAGTCAAAAAGCTTTGAATATGTATTTGCAATATTCATCAAATCTGAATACTTTGTTGTTGCACTAACCACAAGATATATTTCCTTCTCATATTCTTGTACAGAATCGAAAATACTCATAAGATCATTTCTCTGGTTCTCATTGGTATGTGAACGTCCCGCAGTATCAACCAATATCAAATCATAATCACTATACTTTTCCACATACCTTTGCATATCCTCCGGAGTATATACCACCTCCATCGGTGTAGATAAAATATTCGCATATGTTTTAATCTGTTCTATAGCTGCTATACGGTAGGTGTCCACTGAAAACATTGCCACTTTTGCTTTATCATTCAGCTTACATTTTGAAGCCAGCTTAGCCATTGTAGTTGTCTTACCAACACCGGTATTTCCTACAAAAAAAACTATCTTTGGTTTGTTTTCTGACACCCTAAGCTCTTCTATCTGACCAAGCTTCAATACAATCTTTTGATATGCACTGGAAAGTATTACATCAAGTGCATGTGTATTATCAGAAACCTCTAATTCACTTATAATGATATCTGCATTTTTTTCACTCACTTCATTTTCAAGCAGCTGTTGCTTAATAAGTGAGATAACCCTGTTTTCAGTTTTTTCTGTTACACCTTCTTCTGCTTCTTTATTCTCACCTATATCAACCCTGTTATTGGTATCGATAGAGGCCTTAGTATCCTTGCCAGCAATAACCACAGGCTTAGCGTCTGCATTATGATTCTTAGCTCGCTCTTCATCCTTACGGTCAAGCAGTCTAGCCAAAGTGTTAATCTTTTCTTCAATCACTGCATCAGCAGCTTTAGCATCAGTAGCTTCCCCATATGGATTAGCAGACTTTGTAAAAGCCTCGCCAAACCTGTACTCAGATTCATTCCTCGATACAACCTGTGTATCCTTCGCAGCAACATTATCATCAATTGCCGCAGTGAGTTCAATTCTAGGTTTAGAAAACATCCTAAGAAGACCACCCTTTTTGATGGTTTTAACATTCATAACTATAGCATTCTCACCCAATTCCTGCTTCGCCATAGTCTCTGCTTCTGTTTCAGTTGCTGCAATATACTTCTTAATTATCATTTATCGTTATCACTCCTACGGATTTGAGTTCTACACTCGAGTCAATCTCATTATATGAAATAACCGTCAAATCCTTAAAATAATCCCCTGTAAGCTTCTTAAAATACATTCTTACTATCGATGATGTAATTACTATAGGCGCCTGTCCCTTGTCCTCAAGCTTCTTAAGCTCTGCCTCCGTAGATACAAGAATCTGCTTCACTATAGCCGGATCAAGTGCAATGTATGCCCCCTGCTCCGTCTGTTTTATAGAATTCATAATCATCTGCTCTATCTTAGGATCAAGCGTCACAACCATAGTTGAGCCATCCTCTGAGAAATATTTACTTGATATAGCCCTCTTCAAGCTCTGCCGAACATACTCCGTGAGGATGTCTGTGTCTCTTGTTGTAGCAGCATAGTCTGCCAAGGTCTCAAATATCGTTACAAGATCTCTTATAGATATACCTTCCTTAAGTAGATTCTGAAGTACCTTCTGAATATCTCCGACTCCCAGAAGCTTTGGAACAAGCTCATCAACAAGGGTCTTGTTGTTCTCTTTAATATTATCGATAAGATTTTGTACATCCTGTCTGGTGAGCATCTCATCCAGATGCTGTTTTATAACCTCAGTAAGATGCGTAGCTATAATAGATGGCGGATCGACAACTGTATATCCAAGAGATTCTGCCCTTTCTCTCTGAGACTCCGTTATCCACATAGCCTCAAGATGAAAAGCCGGCTCCAGTGTAGGAATACCCGTTATCTCTTCTTCTACATAGCCAGGATTCATCGCCATATAGTGGTCAAATAATATTTCGCCCTCGCTGACCTGTATACCCTTTATTTTTATAATATACTGATTAGGATTAAGCTGAATGTTATCCCTGAGTCGTATTATAGGAACAACCGCTCCAAGCTCAAGAGCAATCTGTCTTCTGATCATAACAACACGATCAAGCAGATCTCCTCCCTGGTTTACATCTGCTAATGGTATTATACCATATCCAAACTCCAATTCAATAGGGTCAACCTGCAGAAGAGAATTAACATTTTCATGTCTTCTAACCTCATCTGCCTGTTGTTCTTCCTCTGATACCTCTTCTCTGATTTCCTCAGCGTCCGCTTTACCCTTTATCGCAAATGACATGGCAATCCATAGCCCGCCGAACATTGCACAAGGCAGGAAATTCAGCGGGGTAAGTACTCCCAGTCCTATCATTACAACGCCCGCTATAAGCAAAACCTTAGGTATACTAAAGAGCTGTCCGATAAGTATATCTCCGATATTTTCTTCCTTTGATGCCTTGGTAACCAGAATACCCGTTGAAAGAGATATAAGCATAGACGGAATCTGTGATACAAGACCATCACCTATTGTTAAAATTGTATATTTTGAAAGTGCATCACCCAGTGCGAGTCCTTCATTTGTCATACCCATGATAAGACCACCAACGATGTTAATCAAGGTTATAATAAGACCGGCAGTGGCATCTCCCTTAACGTACTTTGTAGCACCATCCATTGCTCCAAAGAATGCCGATTCCTCCTGAATCTTATCTCGTCTTGCCCTTGCCTCCGCATCTGTTATGGCTCCTGTATTCAAATCAGCATCTATAGCCATCTGTTTACCCGGCATGGCATCAAGAGTAAATCTTGCTGTAACCTCTGACACTCTCTCCGAACCCTTGTTGACAACCATCATCTGAACTATGATAAGAACGATGAATATAATTGCTCCTATTACAAGATTTCCGCCTCCAACAAAGCTACCGAAAACCTCTACTACCTTTCCGGGATTTCCCGTGGACAATATCAGTCTGGTAGAAGAAACATTTAACGATATTCTAAATATAGTAGTAAAAAGCAGCAATGTTGGGAACCCCGACATATCCAGAGTTTCCTTTGCGAAAAGACAGTTAAATACAATGAATAATGCAACACTTAAGTTGAACAGTATAAGAAAATCCAACATCCAGGATTTGATAGGTATAATAAAGAATATAATAGCAGCCAAAAGATATGCTGCAAGGAACGTATCATTTTTCTTCATTATCATCTCACCTCCTGTTGTATTCTATAATAAGCAGCTTCTAAACTGCCTTCTTTCCTTTTATCTCATATACATATGCCAATGCGGTTGCAACAGCCTCAAAAAGCTCTCTCGGAATTTCATCTCCCACTTCTACGTTATAATATAACATTCTGGCCGTAGGAACATCCTCGTAGCATATAATATCATATTCCTTTGCAATATCCTTTATCTTCTGTGCCATATAATCGGCTCCCTTTGCAACAACAACCGGCGCCATAGATACAGTATTATCATATTTTAATGCAACAGCAAAATGTGTCGGGTTTGTAATAACAACATCTGCCTGAGGTACGCTTTCCATCATACGCCTTCTCGAGGCCTGCAGCATACGTTGTTTTTGTTGAGACTTAACCTTAGGATCTCCCTCCTGGTTTTTGTACTCATCCTTTACCTCCTGCTTTGTCATCTTAAGTTCTTTTTTGTGCTTGTAACGTTGATACATAAGATCAGCAAAGCTTAATACAATGTATACAGCCGAGATACGTATGCCTAACTCGTATACCATGGTAAGCAGATTGCTCAACGCATCCTGTAGTGTCAAATCATATAATGTGAGGAGAATTTTCATATGATCCTTAACATACGAAAATGCAATAGCACCAAACAAAACTATCTTCAACAAAGAAAATCCCAGATCAAACAAAGCTCTCATAGAAAAAATACGCTTAAATCCGTTTACGGGATTTAATTTATTAAACTTTGGTTGCAGGGGTTTTGTAGTAACCATCCATTTTATCTGCATTCTCTGTGTTAAAAAAGCAACCAGCAAAGCAACCAACATAAACGGAGCACATATCAAAAGCATTGATACTATAGCCTCAAGACATATCTGCCAAACCGTAACGGTACTAAACTCAGACTTGGCATATATACCCATCTCTCCCCAAAATGTGTCAAATATCTCGATAAATCTCGACCCCAGAAAGCCTATAAAAAACTTCAAACACAGAAAAAGTGCTAAAAGTGAAAATGCACTTGTAAGCTCCTTACTTTTAGCAACCTGACCTTCTTTTCGTGAATCTTCTATTTTTTTAGCTGTAGGCTCTTCTGTTTTATCTCCATCATCCGCAAAAAACTGCAGATTATAAGACAACAGCAAGCGCTTCATATCTGTATTTTCATTATACATTTTTATCTCAAGCCTCCCATAAGAGCCTCTACAGCTCCCTGCATTCGCTCTACGAGAATCTGTGTAATGCTTGGAATAAACATAACAATTACACTAAACACCAAGAGCCCGCACATTACCTTAAGCTGCATTCCAACAGCAAACATATTCATCTGTGGTGAGCTCTTTGCCAAAACACCTAATATTACATTCAATATCATTATGCCGACAAATATTGGCATCGCAATCATAAAGCCCATACTAAAATAACTTCTTATGAAGTCAAGTACAGTCGAATACAGATATACCGGATTTATTGTAACCTTACCAACAGGTATAAGCTCAAAGGATTGAGCTATGGCTTTTAAAATATAAAAGTGCAAATTAGTAATTAATATAACAAGATAAATCATCTTATCATACAACTCTGCTGTTATGGTTACATTCACTCCTGCATTTGGATCAAAATTTGTGGCCATTGCAAAACCCATTTCTCTATCCATAAACTCGCCCGCCATATATATAATAGACATTACAAGCTTTGCAACAAAGCCTATTGATAAACCAACCAGAAGCTCCTTTACAACAAGCATAGTAAACCCGAATACGCTTTCATATTCCGGTAGCACTAAATCCATAGGTGCAAATATTGATAGTGCTATACAAAACGCTATCAATACTCTCAATCTGGTATTCACAGACTTATGGCTAAACAAGGGAGCCAACACACAGAATCCGGCACATCTTGCAAGCACGAGCAAAAAAGCCTCTAATCTTAAGGTAGAAATAGAAAGATCCATAGATACTCTCCCAAAATACTATTTAATGAATAAAATCTCCAAATCTACTGTAGAGCTCCTGAATAAAGTCCAAAATATTATTCAATATCCAATCTCCACATATGATAAGCACAAGAAAAACTGTCAGTATTTTGGGAACAAAGGTAAGCGTCTGCTCTTGTATCGAGGTTACCGTTTGAAAAATACTTATTATAAGTCCAACAATCAATGACGATATAAGCAATGGTGCACTGCACTTTATTATCAACCATATAGCCTGGGCTGTTATATCTACAACATCAGACGTACTCATCTCTTGTCACCTCACATCAAAATACAAACGAATTAACCAACTGCCCCACAATAAGATTCCAGCCATCTGCAAGAACAAATAACAGAATTTTAAACGGCATAGAAATAGTTGTTGGTGGAAGCATCATCATACCCATAGACATCAGCACCGATGATACAACCATATCAATTACAATAAACGGAATATATATCAGGAATCCAATAATAAACGCCGCCCTTAACTCACTAATAATAAATGCCGGTATTATAACAGTAATCGGTATTTCCGATACATCTTGAACAGTATCTATTTTGGCAATGTCCATAAACATTCTAAGATCCTGCTCTCTTACCTGATTCAGCATAAATTCTCTAACCGGCAAAATTGCATTGTCAATCGCCTGTTTTGAGCTTATCTCCTGAGCATTTAGCGGATCAATTGCTTCTGTTTTTATCCTTGAAAATGCCGGTCCCATAATAAAAAGTGTCAAAAATAAGGAGAGCCCTATCAATACGTTGTTTGGAGGTGATGACTGCGTACCTACCGCTGTCCTTACAAAATGCAGAACAACAATTATTCTGGTAAATGATGTCACCATCACAAGTATCGATGGAGCTATGGAAATAACCGTTATAATCAATAGAACCTGGAGAGTTCCCGAAAGCGTTGTTTCCTCCGAATTAGAATTCAATGTCAACCCCACAGAAAAATCATCCGGAGTATCTCCAAGCTCAGTCTCCTCCGGCACTGTCCCCGGAGTCACATTCGTTGCATGCGCCGAACTACTTCCTGAAAATATAACCACTACTGCAAGCATAAACATTATTAAAAATTTGCATAGTTTCTTATATTTCATCTTATGACCTACTTATAAATCTATTTATCCTCTTGTTTTTTCTTTTTCTTTAAGACATCTGAAAACGAGAGCTTCTCAGATGTCTTATCCGTCTTATCGGCGGACTCCTTTTTGCTGAAATATTCAGAATCAAGCTTGTCAATTAATGTAAATTCATCCTTGCCCACTCCGACAGCATAGAAATCCGCACCGATTTTTACTATAGCTATAAGCTTATTGCCACCTATTCTAAAAGACTCAATTACCTTAATATCGAGA
>CAMALN010000098.1 GCA_945836565.1 uncultured Lachnospiraceae bacterium | reverse complement strand
TCACACAAATTATTCATACACTTATTTATGGACCGTTTTGAATAAAAATATGCATTTAACTTATATTTAAGGCGTGAACATTTCATAATAATACCTGCTGCCTGCTATTATTATAGAATATTCACGCCTTACCTTTTAGTTACTCTTTATCCCACTTAGGTCGGGACATCAGTCTGCATATAGGATTACCCATTGATGAGAATCTTTCCTCATATTCAGTCATTATATTTCCCTCATTGTACTCAGAGTTATGCAAATCATAGGTTTTATTCAACAGCTCCCAGCCGGCTTCATCAACCTGCTCAAGTGAGAAGTCAAAAAGCGGCACATTATCCGTCTTAAATGTCACACCGCCATCTTCAGCAAGTATCTGCTCATATCTGGCAAGGAATTCCTTTGATGTAAGTCTTCTCTTTGCATGTCTGTCCTTCGGCCACGGATCAGAGAAATTAAGATATATATATCCGACCTCTCCCTTATCAAATACATCTGCTATATATTCTGCCTCCATCCTGATAAATACAAGATTCGGAAGCTTAAGCTCTGTCTGCTTTTCTATAGCACGGATAAGTACACTTGAATACTTCTCTATGCCCACATAGTTTATATCCGGATTCTGCGCCGCAAGGTCCATCATAAATCGTCCCTTACCCATACCTATCTCTATGTGAATAGGGTTGTCATTTCCGAAGAATTCGTGCCACTTACCCTTCATAGAGGTCTCGTCATGGATTACGAACTCACTCTCCGCTATATTCTCTCTCGAACCCTTTACATTTCTAAGTCTCATCTTAATACCTCTTTCTATCATTTGAATCTTCTTTTTTATTCATATCATATATTACTCAAATTTACCACCACTATTTTCTAGGTTTAACCTTGTCTTTTTTTGTATTTTATAGCATAATAAAGTAGATTTTTTATAATTTTCTTCAAATATATAGGGGCTTCTTACGTTAAAATTATAGAAAAGGATTATTAAAAAGATGAAAATTCTACATATTACGAATAGATTGGTTACAGCTACACTTGCTGCAATTATGCTAATTGGTCAATGTTCGGTTTCGGTACTCGCTAGCAGTACCAATGCTGCTTCTGCTGACGAAGCCATCGCATCTGATTCTGATAGTGAATCAGACTTTGACGGCTATGCAACAGCACCGGATATAGTATCCGATTCCGCGATAGTTATGGATGCCTATACCGGACAGATATTATATGCAAAGGATGCTTTTTCTACCAGATACCCTGCGAGTATCACCAAGATTATGACAGGACTCATCGCACTGGAGAATGGCGATTTGAACTCCACTGTAACCTTCTCAGAGGATGCAATCTGGGGCATAGAACGAGACAGCACACACATAGCTTTGGATGTGGGCGAACAGCTCACCTTAGAACAGGCACTCTATGCCACACTTGTCGTATCCGCAAACGAAGCGGCATGGGGAGTGGCCGAACACATCGCTGGCTCTCTTTCTTCATTCTGCGATATGATGAATGCTAAGGCCGCTGAGCTTGGTTGTACGAATACTCATTTTGTAAATGCAAATGGTCTTCACAGTGACGATCACTATACCTGTGCATACGATATAGCACTAATCGCAAGAGAGGCCATCAAGAACGCCAAATTCGTTGAGATAACAAGCACAACCTACTACGAGATTCCGCCTACGAATCTACAGCCCGAGACCAGATATTTATATCAGGACAACAAGCTTATTAAAGAGAATTCGGATTATTATTATCCTTATTGTATAGGCGGAAAAACCGGTTATACCGATCAGGCAGGAGGCACTCTGGTAAGCTGGGCAAAAAAGGGTGATCGAACACTTATATGTGTTACCCTGCACGCAAGCCCTGCAAGGAATACCTACACAGATTCCATTGCGCTTTTTGATTATTGCTTTGATAATTTCTCTTACCAGAGACCATTTACAGCTTTTAAATTCTCAGAAGAAGATATAGCTGCAGCAGAAGGCTTCTTAAATGATTATTATAACGGACACAATGCCGGCAAATTAACATTGGCCGCTGATATAAAGGGCATAGGTATGTACGCCAAATCCGATCCGGCTTCACTTACTACCAAGCTTAATTTTGCTACAGATAATATCGAAGAAAATATACTGGGAAGCGTAAGCATAATGATAGATGATTATGAGGTTATGTCAGTCCCGCTATTTTTCTGGGGGTACGAATACATTTCAAACGAACCTCCTACCATCGAGGTTATAGCTCCGGATTTTAACAGCGGGCACGAAAGCTCCGATTTCCCATGGTGGATAGCAACTGCAATTATATTGCTTTTAGCTGTTACAATTATATCGATAAGACGGATATATATTCTGACACACAAAAAATAAAGTTCATGCCAGATTCATATTTAGGAGGAAGGACTACAAATGAGCAAAGTAAAGACAGGGTCATCAAACATTATTTACAACTCAAACAAGGAGATGCTTGACTATTTTAACAAGCTGTTCCTAAAGGACCTGGAAGATATCCAGGAATTAAAAACCCAAATATTTGAGTTGGAGGTCCGCATAGAGGAGATGCAGAAAACACGCAACATCTATGCCTTCAAGTCAAGCTCAAGACGTAGTGTATTTACACCTATAGCTCCCGAGACTCTTGTTGAGGACGAATTTACATTTATCCAGAATGAGATTCAAAAGCTCGAAGGTGAAAAGTCTTCCCTGGAAGAAAAATTACGTGGTATGGAACGTTCATTGAATGTGAACAAAAAAAGACTTGCCTCTCTGCAGGACGCCAAAAAAGCCATTTGCGATGCAGGACTTGGAGAAGACGATATCCTGTCTTCTATTACCGAGACAGACGAAACAGGACTTCAGTTTGTAGAAACTGACAACGAACAATCTTCTCTTTCCCACAACTACAATATCCTAATGCAGAATGCTTTTGATAATTCATTCCTCGCTTCCATGCTTAACAAATCAGTTATCGATAATATAGCGAGCATCAATCACAAGCTTCAGATTGCGGAAAGCCTTATGAGCACAGATACAGCACGTGCTAAGCTTACCTTGGACGAGGTTCGCCGCAACAACGATGATATCAAATCAACGGTTATGGATATAATAAGGAAGATAGATTATCCGCTTGATTCCTCAAAGCCTATCTGGTTGATTCTCGATGAATATATATTACAAAAGAGGGAGCAGCATCCGGAATGTGTGATAGAAGCTTCTGTAGAATGCACTGATTACGACCTTAAGCTCCACCCTGTATTCAGCATCAATCTCATAAAACTTTTGAACATATTCTTCGATAATATATTTCAGCATGCAAATGCAAATAAGATTGATTTTAAATTGTCGATGACTCCGCACAAAACCGAAGTAATAATATCTGATAACGGAGTGGGAATAAAAGAGGATTATGCTCAGCTTTCACCTTGGTACAGTAGCCTGCACAGAGCGGATGAGATTATCCATCTCTTGAACGGTTCTCTCAAAATAACAGGAGAATCACTAAATGGTACAACTGTGAGATTCAGTTTTCCAATCAAAAGTCAGGGATAACATATACATATAGTAATCTATAGAAAGAAGGACATATATATGAAAAGCAAAATAGTAGACTTAATCGCAAAAAATGTCGAGGGCTTATCGGCTGATGAGATAAACGACATATTGGAAATTCCTCCAAAGCCTGAGCTTGGAGACTTCGCATTTCCATGCTTTCGACTTGCGAAGACTATGAGAAAAGCTCCACAGATGATAGCATCTGATATCAAGGAAGCTATCGGCGATGTGGATTTTCTCGATGACATTCAGGTACAGGGCGCTTATATCAATTTCTTCGTAAATAAAGAGCTTTATCTTAAATCCATGATATCTGCAGCCATACAGGACAACTTTGGACAGCAGACCTTAGGCGAGGGTAAGACAATCTGTATAGACTACTCTTCTCCTAACGTAGCAAAGAATTTCCACGTGGGACACTTAAGAACCACCATCATAGGTAATTCACTCTACAAGATATTTTCAAAGCTTGGCTACAAGGTTGTACGTATCAACCACTTAGGTGATTGGGGAACTCAGTTTGGTAAGCTTATTGTGGCTTATAAGAGATGGGGTTCTGAGGAGGCTGTTAAGAAGGATGGCGTCGCAGAGCTTATGAAGCTGTATGTACGTTTCCATGATGAGGCAGCCAAGGATGACTCTCTTAACGACGAGGCCAGAGCCTGGTTCGTGAAGATGGAACAAGGCGACGAGGAAGCACTTTCTATATGGCAGTGGTTCAAGGATATAAGCCTTATAGAGTATAAGAGAACCTATGACCTTCTCGGCATGGATTTCGATTATTATATGGGCGAAAGCTTCTACCGCGACAAGACTGATGACGTTGTAAAGAAGCTTACAGATGCTAAGCTTCTTACCGAGAGTGAGGGTGCTAAGATAGTTGACCTTGAAGCATATGATATGGCACCTTGTCTCATTCTCAAGAATGATGGAAGCTCAATCTATGCAACAAGAGATTTAGCCGCTATCTTCTATCGCAAGGAGAATTACAACTTCAGCAAATGTATATATGTAACAGGTCAGGAGCAGAAGCTCCATTTTGCACAGGTATTCAAGGTAGTTGAGCTTCTTGGAAATGAATGGGCAAAGGATCAGCTCATCCATGTTCCATACGGATTGGTAAGTCTTGAAGGTGCAAAGCTTTCAACAAGAAGCGGAAATATCATCTACGCCGAGGATATTCTGCTTGAGGCTATATCGAAGATTAAGGCTATCATCGAAGAGAAAAATCCAAACATTCCTGATAAGGATGCTACTGCCAGAAAGATTGGTATCGGTGCTGTACTTTTCAACGACTTATATAATCAGAGAATTAAGGACGTATCCTTTAGCTGGGATAAGCTTTTGAACTTCGATGGAGAGACAGGACCATATGTACAATACACTTACGCAAGATGTGCAAGTATATTAAGAAAGATTGATGACTACACTCCTACTACAGACATCGATTACTCTGTACTTACAAATCCAGAGGCCATGGAGCTTCTTAAAGAGATATCAAGGTTCCCTAAGGTAATTCTTGATGCCTCGGAAAAGTATGAGCCATCGGTAGTTGCCAGATTCTCTATTGCTGTAGCTCAGGCATTTAATAAGTTCTATAACTCATGTCATGTAAATGTAGAAGACAAGAATGTCCGCGACGCAAGAGTAACTCTCGTATATCTTACCAAGAAGACTATCAAGGACGCTCTTGAGCTTCTCGGCATAGAGTGTGCTGAGCAAATGTAATATGCTCATATTCGCTATAATGTGATATTATCCATATACAAATAATTTATATTTTCCTATGAAATAAAAAAGGAACTATATTCACCGTATTCATTTGCCGGAATTATTCCGGCTTTGGTAGTGGTAAAATATAGTTCCTTTTGTGTGTATAGAGTAATTATTTTATGTAATATCTAAGCGAACACAATAACACGACCAGCAGGTTTCTCATACAATCAATGCCCTTACTGCACACCTGCGCAACGTGCATCGACAGACTGTACAACGCCAACAAAGTTTTCACTTACCGCCTTGCTTATCTCCTCACTCCAGCCAAGTATCATACCCGGTCTCTGTGGAAGTATTATATCCGTTATCTGCTGCATAGCATCAGCTGCCGGAGTCTTCTTAGAGAATCCTCCGGTGTTCATAGTTCCCAATGTGTATATCTCACCTGTCCTGTCAACTACATTCAGAGAATGCATCTTATTATATGGTATGAAATACATACGTTGTGTAACGGTAGTGGTATACATCCATACTAAATCTCTGACGGGAATCACATAGAATACCTTGCCTGCCATATGTAGTATATATCCCGGTGTCACATAGCTATTCATTACCTTTACTGCCGTTGTTGCAGCCTGATTGATATATGCGAGCTCTTCTGAGGAAAGCTTATTCCATCCCTCTTCTGCTTTTGCATAATTCTTCTTATTCAAGGCCGTCTGCTTTGAGCCTCCCAAATCCTTTTCCAAAACCGCAATATTCGGATAAAATTCAAAGTTCATAAGAGTTCCTCCCCGTTAATATAAAAAATACAAGTGTTATTATTACATATATAATTTATAAATTCAATAAAAAAAATGTGTAAAACCCCCATATTTCTAGTTGTCTTTACATTGTGGTTTACATAACATCATATAGTTATCCACATTATTTGTCGTGTTTATTATATTTTTTCCACATTTTGTGGATTATTATATTACTTATACACCGTTTTTGACTTAAATCCTTGTAATTTTTTTCTCCTCGTCACATACTTACTCACCTGCAAATATCCGAACAAACGCCGCTTCGCGGCTAGAGTGCTTCACGTGAAACATATAAATAGTAAACTGTAAATGCATACTGATTATAAAAGGATTTTAATTTTATTAAGAGGTATGAACATATTTAAACAAAACTTGTCATATTAAGCATATTATTATAATTATAAAAAAATATTTTTGTATTATA
>CAMALN010000097.1 GCA_945836565.1 uncultured Lachnospiraceae bacterium | reverse complement strand
AAAAATAAAAAACAATGTATATATTGTGGGGGAATTGCTTGATATAGATGGAATTTGCGGAGGCTATAATCTAACCTTTGCGATTATCTCAGCGATATGTTCAGTGAGGAATATATATGATAAGAATAAACCAGATTAAAATAAATGTATGTCCGGAGGAAGAAAAAAGGGAGCACATATGTAAAAAAATAAGCTCTGTAATACGGGATAACAATTTCAAGTTAAAAAAAATAGTTAAGGAATCGATAGACGCACGAGATAAGGAAGCACTTAAATATATATATTGCGTTGATATTGAAGCTTCTGATGAGGATAAGCTGCTAAGGAGATTGAAGAATAACAAAAATGTATCGGATATTTCTCAGCAGGAATACATTTTTCCTGTTAAGAATTCCTGCGATGTAAATAAAATGAATTATAAGAGTCCGGTTATAATAGGAGCAGGACCGGCAGGATATGTGTGCGCCCTTTGGCTTGCCAGAAACGGATACAGACCAATTGTTATAGAACGAGGAAGAGGCGTTGACCAAAGAAGCATTGATGTTGAGCGATTCTGGCAGCATGGGACAATCAATCCAAATTCAAATATATCCTTTGGCGAAGGCGGTGCCGGTACATTTTCGGATGGAAAGCTGACTACAGGGATAAAGGACAGGCAGTATAGAATCAAACAGTTGCTTAAGGATTTGATAGGCTTTGGAGCAGATGAGGCTATAGCTTATGTGAATAAACCGCATATAGGCACAGATGTGCTTAAAACTGTTATGAAAAATATGCGTATGGAGATTATAAAACTTGGCGGAATGGTTTGGTTTGACTCCATATTCAAGGATGTTATAAGTGACGGAGAGGTAAAAAGCATACTTGTTGATGTAACCGGAAATGTTGAACTGGATGGTATGCTTAAAAGCATAAATAATAAATGGAAATACAGATACGAGGGAAAACGGGTATATCTTGAGCTTGAAACGGATGTGCTGGTTCTTGCAATCGGACATAGCTCAAGGGATACCTTTGTTACACTGAATGACAGGAAAATTCCTATGGAAGCTAAAGCATTTGCAATGGGATTAAGAATCGAGCATGAGGCTTCACTCATAAACCGTTCGCAATACGGTACAAGTCAAGAGGCATCGTATCTTCCTGCGGCATCGTATAAGATGACATACAGAAGCAGTGAAGGAAGGAGTGTATATAGCTTTTGCATGTGCCCGGGAGGGTATGTAGTAAATGCGGCTTCAGATACTGAACAGGCGGTAGTAAACGGTATGAGCTATTCAGATCGGGGAGGAAGCAATTCAAACAGTGCAATCGTGGTAAATGTGACTCCTGATGATTTTGTAGCTGAAGGCTTTGGAGATAAGGGTGTTTTATCCGGTATGTATTATCAGATGAAATATGAAAAGAAAGCATATGAAGAAGGGAAGAGTTATATTCCTGTTCAGTTATATAAGGATTTGAAGGGGGAGGCAATATCATCTGATTTTGGTAGGATAAAGCCCTGTATAAAGGGAAATTATTCGATGGGAAGGCTTAATAACTGTTTGCCACCATATATAATCGATGCTATAATTGAGGCAATAGAGTACTATGATACAAAGCTTCACGGCTTTGCGGATGATGAGGCGGTATTATCCGGTATAGAATCCAGAACATCTTCACCCGTAAGAATTCTAAGAGATGAAAATTATATGAGTTCTATATCAGGAATATTTCCATGCGGTGAGGGTGCAGGCTATGCCGGTGGAATTACTTCGGCTGCAGTTGACGGTATGAAGGTTGCGGAAGCTTGTGCAATGTACCTGAATGATATAAATAAGATATAACAAAGGAAAAGGATATGAATTTTAGGGAGAACTTAAAAAATAAACAGAAAATAGTAATTAAAATAGGTTCGTCTTCGCTGATACATGAAGAGACAGGCGGAGTAGATTTCAGAAGGCTGGAGCAATTGGTAAGGATAATTTGTGACCTGAAGAATCAAGATAAGGATGTTGTTCTGGTATCGTCAGGTGCAATTGGTGTCGGTGTACAGGCACTCGGGCTTAAAACAAAGCCGAAGACTGTTTCTCTTAAGCAAGCTTGTGCTGCTGTCGGACAGGGACAGCTTATGATGATTTACCAGAAATTATTTATGGAATACAATCATATGGCTGCACAGGTATTACTTACGTTTGATGCAATTACTGATGCCGAGAGAAGACATAATGCAGAGAATACACTAAACGAGCTCCTGCAGCAGGGAGTAATTCCGGTTGTAAATGAGAATGATACAGTTGCAACAGAGGAAATTGAATTCGGTGATAATGATACATTGTCAGCAATTGTTGCAAATCTTATCGGCGCAGATTTATTGATTTTACTTACCGATATAGACGGCTTCTATACAGATGATCCGCATAAAAACAAGGATGCTGTAAAGCTTTCTGTAGTAGAGAAAATCACGGATGAATTTAAGAGTATGGCGAAGGGCGCCGGAAGCTCTTACGGAACAGGTGGTATGTCAACAAAGATAGCTGCTGCCCGTATAGCAACGGATTCAGGTGCGGATATGGCTATTATGGATGCAACAGATCTTGGACAGATTGAGGCTCTAATTGATGGTGAAGATATAGGAACCTTGTTTATCGCAAATAATGATGAGGAATTCGATACTGTAGATTTTATAGTTCATAAGGGGTATTTGAAGTAGAATGGCAACAATAATTAATGAAGAGAAAATAGCACGCATAAATGAGCTTGCAAGAAAAAGCAAAACAGCTGAGGGATTAACTAAGGAGGAATTGGAGGAGCAGGCTCATCTTAGATGGGAGTATATAAATGCTGTAAAAGCCAATCTTAGAAGTACATTGGAAAATATAGATATCAAGGAAAAGGATGGTTCCATAACACATGTCAAAGACATCCCTGCTAAACGAAGAAAAAAAGAGGATTAGACAAGAGATATTAAGAAAACGTGCTGCCTTAGACAGCGAGTATATCGAAAGGTATTCTAAGCTGTTATGTGAGAAGCTTATGAATACCCCGGAATATAAATGCTGTAGCAGTATATGTCTGTACATGCCTATAAAAAATGAAATTGATGTAAGGCATATATTGGAAAATGCATGGGCTTGTGGTAAAAAAGTATATCTTCCAAAAATATTACAAGGTGATGACGGCTTATATATGGATTTTTATCAATATGACAAAGCTACACCATTGATAGAAGGACCATATAATATTTTAGAACCGGATAGTGATGATGCTTTGGTGCCGGACAAGGATACATTGATAATAATGCCCGGAGCAGTTTTCTCAAAGGATAGGGTAAGGATAGGGTATGGCGGTGGATATTATGACAGATATTTGTCACATAACCCTGTGTGTAAGACAATGGCTGTCGCCTACGATTTTCAAGTACTCGATAAGCTTGTGTGTGACGTACATGATGTGCGCCCACAGAAGGTTTTGTATATTTAAGAATAATATGATAATTAATATAGAGTATTTTATAAGAAGATTATGAACGTGAAGAAGGAGAGATAAAATGACATATATAGAAGAATTGGGAAAGAAAGCAAGATTTGCATCCAGGAGTCTTATAAGGCTGGGACAGAATGAGAAGAATAATGCATTACTCAAGGTTGCTGAATCACTTATTGAAAATGCTGAAGAGATAATTAAGGCAAATGATATTGACATGGATAATGCCAAGAAATGTGGAATGTCAGAGGCTTTACAGGACAGACTTAAGCTTAACAAGGACAGGTTCTTAGCTATGGCAGAAGGTATAAGACAGGTTGTTGCCTTAGAGGATCCGATAGGTGAGGTTATCTCCATGAAAAAAAGACCGAACGGATTGATGATAGGTCAAAAGAGAGTTCCGTTTGGTGTGATTGGTATAATATATGAGTCCAGACCAAATGTCACAGTAGATGCATTTGCACTTACCTTTAAGACCGGAAATGCTGTAATATTAAGAGGCGGAAGTGACTGCATCAATTCCAATATGGCCCTGGTAAAGGTAATAAGAGAGAGCCTTAAAGCATCAGGCATCAATGAGGATGCTATAGCTCTGATAGAGGATACGGACAGAGCTCTTGTCAAGGAATTCATGCAGCTTAAGCAGTATGTAGATGTGCTCATTCCAAGAGGAGGAGCCGGGCTTATTAAGAATGTAGTGGAAAATGCTACAATTCCTGTTATCGAGACCGGTACAGGGAATTGCCATATATATGTTGACAAATATGCTGATATCGATAAGGCTGTAAAGATAATAAAGAATGCCAAGCTGCAGAGACTTGGTGTTTGTAATGCGTGCGAATCACTGGTTATACATAAGGATATAGCTGATGAGGCATTACCAAGGATAGTTGATATGCTGTCACAGAATGAATGTGAGGTCAGAGGTGACGAGAGAGCATATGATATATGCCCGTCATATATAAAGCCGGCTGTTGATGAGGATTTTGGAACAGAGTACCTTGCAAAGATAATATCAGCAAAGATAGTTGACAGCTTTGATGAGGCGGTTGAGCATATAAACACATACAGCACGGGTCATTCAGAGGCTATAATTACAGAGGATTATGAGAGCTCTCAGAGATTTTTAGATGAGATTGACAGTGCCTGTGTATATGTAAATGCATCGACCAGATTCACAGATGGCTTCATGTTCGGCTTTGGAGCCGAGATAGGTATAAGTACCCAGAAGTTGCACGCAAGAGGTCCTATGGGGCTTCTGGCGCTTACAACGACCAAATATGTTATATATGGTAACGGCCAGATTAGAGAGTAAAGGAGTATTATTAAATGGCAGAGATGAAATTCACAGGTTCTAAGGAATATGTTGCTTCACCTGAATTGATGTCAGCAGTTGAAGTTGCACGTGCACTTGAAAAGCCGCTTCTTATAAAGGGGGAGCCGGGTACAGGGAAGACTATGCTTGCTCAGGCGATAAGCGAATCACTTGGCATGAAGCTTTTTATATGGAATATAAAGTCAACTACTAAGGCTCAGGATGGTTTATATGTATATGATACTATTCAGAGACTTTATGACAGCCAATTCGGTGTGGAAGGTGTAGATGATATTGCAAGATATATTAAGCTTGGTAAGCTTGGAGAGGCCTTCAGCAGCGAGGAGCAGGTAATACTTCTTATAGATGAGATTGATAAAGCGGACCTTGAATTCCCGAATGATTTGCTCTGGGAGCTTGACAAGATGGAATTCTATATTCATGAGACTAAGGAAACAATTAAGGCAAAGACTCGTCCTATTGTAATAATAACCTCAAATGCTGAGAAGGAATTGCCGGATGCATTTCTGAGAAGATGCATATTCCATTATATCAATTTCCCTGAGAAGGAAGAAATGGAAGAAATTGTTGGTGTACATTTTGATAATATAGATGAGAAGCTTCTAAAATATGCGATGGATGCTTTTTATTGGATAAGAAGTATGAAGGAGGTAAGAAAGAAGCCTTCTACATCAGAGCTTATCGATTGGCTTCAGGCGCTCATCTTAGGAGGTATAGAGCCTGAGAGGATAAAGGAACAGCTACCATATATTGGTGTTCTTGTAAAGAAAGACGAGGATTTGAATATAATAAAGAAAAACAGGAATTTATACTAAAGTTTTTCTATACTTAAAGAGGAGATAGGATTTGTTTACTCAGTTTTTGTATGTGTGCAGAGCTCATGGACTTATGGTTTCTATGACAGAATGGATTACATTTATGGATGCCTTGGATAAGGGACTTGCAAACTCGTCTCTTGAAGGCTTGTACAATCTTGGAAGGATGATATTGGTTAAGACTGAATCAGACTATGACAAGTATGATATGGCATTTATGGAGTATTTTAAGAATAAAAGGTCGGGTGAAGAGCTTCCGGCTGATATATTGAAGTTCCTTGATAAGGGAGAGATGGATACAACTAATCTTAATGCCGACATCTATAAGTTTGATGTGAAGCGTGAAATGGCTGAGACAAAGCGTATGTTCAGAGAGAGAATCAGTGAGCAGAACTCTGAACATAACGGAGGCAATTATTGGATAGGAACAAGCGGTGGTTCTGCATTCGGTCATCACGGCCGTAATCCGGGTGGTATAAGAGTGTCCGGACAGTCCGGTATGCAGTCAGCTTTTCAGGTAATGGGAGAGCGTAAGTATCGTGATTTCAGACATGATAAGACACTGGATATAAGACAGTTTCAGGTTGCATTCAGGAGGCTTAGACAGTTTTCTACAAAGCTTGATGTAGCAAAGACTGAGCTTGATCTGGATAAGACAATCGACTCGACCTGTAATAATGGTGGTTACTTAAAGCTTGAGTTTGATAAGCCAAGAAAAAATTCTGTCAAATTACTACTTTTGTTTGATTGCGGGGGAACAATGCTTCCGTTTGCTGAGCTTTCTAATGATTTATTTCAGGCAGTTCACAAGGCGAATCATTTTAAGGATGTAAAGACGTACTATTTTCATAATTGTATATACAGTAAGGTATATACAGATGCCGAATG